>JBIKIR010000054.1:0-14418 GCA_044361475.1 Luteolibacter sp.
CGCGACCGACATGGAGAGGTTCGAGTAGCCACATGCTGGTTTTTTCAATCGCCCCGCGAGGGCGCGTGGCGGTGCGCCCGAGGGCGGGCGCGCTCCCCGAGAAGAAGCCGCAAAGATCGCTATTCTATAGTCCATAACCTTGGAGCCTTTAGTATAACAAATAACTTCTAACTCTTCTCCCCGCCCCCTTTGCCACCTTGGTGCCTTGGCGGTTTTTTATTCTTCATTGAGTCGGCGCCGCGAGGCCGCGCCGCCCTACCGGCGTGAAGAACCAAGACTCAAGATTCAAGAGGCAAGATGAAGATGCGGTCTCGGCGAGCCCGCGCTACCTTGAAGAAACGGCTTCTTTTCTAGCTTCTTCTGTCTCCAAGTCTTTCGTCTTCTCTTGAAACTGAAAGCTTGAACCTTGAAGCTTTCTACGCCGGCGCTTGATCAAGCTTGAACGCATCATGCACGGCGCGGGCGGCATCTTCGATGCGGCTTTCCTCGACGGTGACGGCGATCTTGATTTCCGAGGTGGAGATCATGCCGATGTTGATGCCCGCATCGCCGAGTGCCTTGAACATTTTTGCGGCGACGCCCGAGTGCGAGCGCATGCCGATGCCGACGACGGAGAGCTTGGCAATGCCGGCCTCGGTTTCGATTTTCGATTGCGCGAGTTCCGAGAGCAGGGGCTTGAGCGCTGCCTGCGCACGGCCGAGGTCGCTCGAGTGCATGGTGAACGAGTGACGCGCGAAGCCATCGTGCGCGATGTTCGAAATGATCATGTCGAGGTTGATCTCCGCCTCGCCGAGCGCACCAAGAATGCGGCCGGACATGCCGGGCTCGTCGGGGATGCCGGTGATGGTGACGCGGGCCTGCGAGCGTTCGATCGACACGCCGCGGATGACGACATTTTCCATGTTGGGATGTTCTTCTAACACGAGGGTACCTGGGTTATCGTTGAGGGAGGAGCGGACTTCGAAAACGACGCCGAATTTTTTAGCAAACTCGACCGAGCGCGATTGCATGACCTTCGATCCGGACGACGCCATCTCGAGCATTTCGTCGTACGAAATTTCCGGCAGCTTGCGCGCGTTTTTCACGACCCGCGGATCGCAGGTGTAAACGCCATCGACATCGGTGAGGATCTGGCAGACATCGGCCTTCAACGACGCCGCCACCGCGATCGCCGTGAGGTCGGATCCGCCGCGGCCCAAGGTGTGAATCATGCCATCGGGCGTGATCCCTTGGAATCCGGCGACCACCAGCGTTTTGCCTTCATCGAGGAAACCACGCATCAGCGTCGGATCCATGTTCAGAATGCGGCCACGGGTGTGCGAGCCGGTCGTGTGGATGCCGGCCTGGCGACCGGTGATCGACACCGCATCGATGCCAAGCTCCTGCAAGGCCATCGTGACCAATGCGATCGATTGCTGCTCGCCGGTAGCCAGCAAGACATCGAGCTCACGCTCGCAAGGACTGCCCGAAAGATCCTTCGCCATCTTGATCAGGCCATCGGTCACGCCCGACATCGCGGAAACCACTGCGACCACCTGATTGCCCGCATCGCGCGTGCGTTTGATGCGCGCGGCGACATTGCGCATGCGATCGAGCGAGCCGACGGAAGTACCGCCGTATTTTTGAACGATGAGGGCCATGGGTGAAGCAGGGCGGAGTGAAAGCCACGCCGCGCAATTTGGCAAGAAATTGAAAGCGAAGGCCGGAGCGGGGCATCAATCAGCCCTCGATTGCATCAGGCATTTGCATTCCGCTCCTGCTGTAGGCGCTCCGAAATCCAAAGCTTGATCAAAGACTGCCGGCTCACACCGATTCTGCGCGACTGAGCGTCCAGGCTCTTGATGATCCACTCGGGGAAATCGACATTCACGCGCCTGGGGGCCAAACCAGGTCGCTCAATCGACTTGGGATCAACCCATGCCGAAATATCCGCACCTTCGTCGAACTTGCGGTCAAATTCAGCTGCTTTGATGGTAGAGTTCTTTTTCATAATCACGCGCCTTTCTTACCGAGATGATTCGGATTTTGTCCTCTCTTGTCGTAAATATCGCACACCATAGAAATCCCGCCCAGCTGCCAATGAGCCCCCGTCGCTCCTCGTCTTGAAAACGGGCGACAAACAAGACCCGCTTGGAGTCCAGCCACAATTGGCCAGCCTCTTCAAAATCGATGCCATGTTTGGCTTTATTGCTACGGCTCTTGTCTGGGTCATACTCAAATCCCACAGAGGTATATTAATGGTATGAAAATTATATTCAAATCATTTTTACCCTCAAAATCTTAAAACCAATCGGTCGGTTTTAAAAGAGGAGGATTACTTTGACAGCCAAGTTCAGCCTCAACCCCAGCGCGTTGCCCAATCGGCGGGCAGGCGCAGGGGCTTGCCGGCGGGCATCGAGACCAAGGCCAGCGCCTGCCGTGCAGTCACCAGCGTGGCACCATCGGATTCGCGGATCATTTCAAAGGCACACCAGAAGCGGGCTCGGGAAATTTCATCGAGCCGGCCGCGAATCGTGATCCAATCGCCCAATTTCGCCGGACGCTGGTAATCGACCTCGGTGCGGACCACGACCGGGAAAACCTGGGTGTCCGACATCGTGCGAAGATCCATGCCCATCAATGCCGCCAGCCGGGTGCGGCAGGTTTCGATCATGCGCAAGTAGGCAAGATTGTGGACCACGGCCCCGCAGTCGGTGTCGAAAAACATCACCTCCTCGCGGGTCTCGATACTCGGTTTCGCTTCAGCCATGCAGGAATGGTGCACCATGAAGATGGTGGAGTTTCAAGGTTCAAGTGAAGAGGGAGAGTTAAGAGTTATTTGTTAGAGGTTATTGGGATGCTCATGAAGAAGCCGCTTCTTCACAGAGGGGCACGGGCGGCTCGCCCGTGTTGACCGTGGCGGCGCTTTCCACGGGCCATGCCCTTTTTCAACTCTTATGCTCTGAATAAGTCGGCGCTGCGAGGCCGCATCGCCCTACCGGTAAAAGACAGAAGACTTCAAGAAGCAAGACGCAAGAGAAGAGGTGGGAGAGACGGGCGGGCCGCCGCGCGGCAAGCGGCGCTTGCCGAAAGCGCTGGACTTAGAACATTTTGCTCAAATCTATAGGCGGATTCATTGGCTGTTATAGTTTTGGAGCGGGACGCTCCAAAGACGGCCTGGAGCAAGATGCTCAAGCCACATGAAGAAATCGCTTCTTCATCTTCCCTGATGGCCGCTGACTTTTTCTTCTCTGCGTCCCTTGGCGACCTTGGCGGCTTTGACTCCGGTGCCCTACGTCCATGCCAACAGGCTTCGCTATTTTTGATGTTCGCTAACGCTCACAGGACATTGCGGTGAATCTTTTTCCGAAAGGCTCGGCGCTGCGAGGCCGCATCGCCCTACCGGGCAAAGACAAAAGGCTTCCATGCATAAGGCGCTAAAAAAGATGCGGGCGGGACGCCCACGCTCCCTTGAGCAAGCGACCTCTTAATCCTCTTCCCCAATAACTTATAACAAACAACCTCTAACTCTTTCTGCCTTCCACTGCTTCACCTCAAGCCGCGCAACAGCAACTCAGCGTTGGTCTTGGTGGCGCGGAGGTTGGTGAGCAGGCTTTCGATCGCGTCGCCGATCGGTTGTTGGGCGAGTTGACGGCGGATGTCGACGACCTTGAGAAACTCGTCGGGGTGATAGAGTCGGTCGTCGTTGCGGGTGCCGGATTGCGGGATGTGGATCGCGGGGAAGACCCGGCGTTCGGCGAGTTCGCGATCGAGGCGTACTTCCATGTTGCCGGTGCCTTTGAATTCTTCGAACACGACATCATCGAGGCGACTCTCGGTTTCGACGAGTGCGGTGGCGAGGATGGTGAGGGATCCGCCTTCTTCGACATTGCGGGCGGTGCCGAAAAACTTGCGGGATTTTTGCAGCGCCACCGGGCTCACGCCACCCGAGCCAATCGGGCCGCCTTGCATCGCCGAGTTGTGGCCGCGCGCGAGGCGGGTGAGGCTGTCGAGCAGGAGGATCACATCCTTGCCGAGTTCGACGCGGCGCTTCGCACGCTCGAGCACGAGGTCGGCGACCTGCGCGTGGCGGCGTGGTGATTCGTCGAAGGTTGAGGCAAACACCTGCGCGCCGACGGTTTCCTCGAAGTCGGTGACTTCCTCTGGCCGCTCGTCGAGCAGCAGGATGATGAGCTCCGCTTCCGGATGGTTGTGGCGGATCGCACGGGCAATCTGCTTGAGCAAAATCGTTTTGCCGCCCCGCGGCGGTGCGACGATGAGACCGCGCTGACCCTTGCCAAGCGGCGCGATCAGGTCGATCACGCGCACGCCGAGGAAGTCATTTCCTTCGCCTTCGAGGTGGATGCGTTGATCAGGAAACAGCGGGGTGAGGCGATCGAAATCTTTCGGCACCTGGTAGTCGGCGATCGGGATGCCTTCGACTTCGATCACATCGAAGGCCGAGAGGTACTTGTCGCGTTCGCGCGGCGGTCGCACGCGGACCTTTATCATTTGGCCGATACGCAGGCCGTGATCGCGCACGAGGTGGTTGCCGAGGTGGATGTCATCCGGCCCGGGGCGGAAGCTGCGGCTTGGATCGCGCAGCATGGCGAAGTTGTCCTTCGTTTGCTCGAGCACGCCCTCGCAGACGAGGCCCGCGCCTTCGCGGCCGTAGAAACTCAGCAGCTCATAGATCAGCTGGCTTTTCGGAATGCCGCCCTGGATGCGGGCAGGCACGGCCTCGGCCATCGACTGGAGTTCGGACAGCGGCTTGTGGCGGAATTGGTTGATGTCGATCGAAGCCGGCGCGTCGAGCACAGCGCTTTGTGGGGCCGCGTCGGTGGCGGCTTCGGGATCGTGGGACGGATTCATGAGAATGGATTGGCAGAAACGGCGGATTTGGGAACGCAGCACGGCGGGCGGACCTTCGTTCCAGAAAACGACATCCGCGCGGGACATTTTTTCCTGAACCGGAAGCTGGGCGGCGAGGATGGCATCCATGAGCGCGTCATCGAAACCACCGCGAGCCCTGAGGCGTTGGATTTGCGTGGAGCGGGAGGATGCGACCACCAGCACTTGGTTTTGGCCGAAGTCGAAGCCCTTTTCAAAGAACAAGGGCACATCCGCGACAAAGCACTCCGCCCCATCCATAGCGCCTTTTTCGAGGGAATCAAGACATTCCTGCCGTACCCGCGGGTGAAGGATCGCCTCGAGCCTGGCCCGCGCCGCCTCGTCGGCAAAGACCCGCCCTCGCAGGAAATGACGGTCAATGCGGCCGGATTCATCGAGTGCGCCATCGCCAAAGGCCTCGGCGATCAAGGCCGCCACCTCGGGCACCGACTCGAGCAGGCGGTGGACCGCCGCGTCGCAATCAAAGATCACCAGCGATGGCAGGTACTCACGCAGCAGCCGACACACGGTCGATTTCCCGGAGGCAATTCCTCCCGTCAAGGCCATCACTCGCATCGAATGAAGCATCGCTCCAGACGCGGCGCGGAATCAAGCATGGAAAAGTGGGGGAGGAGGAGGGGTTATGAAGATCTCATCTGAAAAACCAAGTTCGCGATGATTGATTTGCCTTCGAAAATCTCCAGACTCCGTGCCGACGCTCTGCGTGGCATTATTCTTGTCAGCATTTAAACAGCCTCCCGTAAAAAGCAAATTTCCAGCAAGCATCCACCATCATGACAAGTGACATCGAAATCGCCCGCGCCGCGACCCTACGCCCGATCACTGAAATTGCTGCGAGTGCAGGGTTAGGATCCGACGCGATCGAACCTTATGGTCATCATATCGCCAAACTGTCTGCCAGCGGGCTTGCGGCGCTGACCGGTCGCTCTCGCGGCAAACTGGTGTTGGTCACCGCGATCAATCCAACACCGGCTGGTGAAGGCAAAACCACCACCACGATCGGGCTCGGCGATGCGTTGAACCATATCGGCCGCAAGGCGGTGATCGCATTGCGCGAACCTTCGCTAGGCCCAGTGTTCGGGCGCAAGGGCGGCGCCACCGGCGGCGGTCAGTCGCAGGTGCTGCCCATGGAAAAAATCAACCTGCACTTCACCGGAGATTTCCACGCAATCACGGCGGCGCACAATCTGCTGGCAGCGCTGATCGACAATGCCCTGCACTTTCGCCTGCCGACCGCTACCGGTTTGCCATTGGATGCCCGCCACATTACCTGGCGGCGCGTGCTCGACATGAACGACCGCGCCTTGCGGCAACTGGCGATTGGCATGGGCCAAAGCAACGGTCCGCTGCGCGATACCGGATTTGATATCACCGTCGCTTCCGAAGTCATGGCGATCCTCTGCCTTGCCACCGATCTCGCCGATCTGCAAGCGCGCCTTGCACGCATACGCATCGGTCGCGATGAAGCCGGCACACCGGTTACGGCCGGCGATTTGCAGGCCGCCGGCGCGATGACGGCGCTGCTCGTCGATGCCATCCGCCCCAATCTGGTCCAGACCATTGCCGGTTCGCCTGCACTTATTCATGGCGGTCCCTTTGCCAATATCGCACACGGCTGCAATTCGATCGCCGCTACCCAGGCGGCACTAGCGCTCGCCGATTTTGCTGTCACTGAAGCCGGCTTTGGCGCCGATCTCGGGGCCGAAAAATTCTGCAACATCAAATGCCGGGCCGCCGATCTCACCCCTGATGTCGCAGTGATCGTCTCCACGGTTCGCGCGCTGAAATTCCACGGCGGCGCAGCCCTTGCCGATCTCGGACGTGAGGACAGCGAGGCGCTCAGCGCAGGGCTTGCGAATTTGTCGCGTCATGTGGAAAACATGGCGAAATTCGGCGTGCCGGTCGTCGTCGCGCTCAACGCCTTCACCGCCGACACTCCCGCCGAACAGGCACAAGTGCTCGCCCATTGTCGCGAAGTGCTGGGCGTTCCCGCGCATCTTTGTTCACACTGGAGCGATGGCGCCGCCGGTGCCACCGCACTCGCCCATAGCGTCGCCGAACTTGCCGACGCCGGCACCTCATGCTTCCGACCACTCTATGACGACAGCCTGTCGCTTGACGACAAACTGCGCACCATCGCCCGCGAAATTTACCGCGCCGACGATATCGCATTGGCACCGACCGCCGCCCGGCAATTGGCGGAGTTCACCGCGCAGGGGTTTGGCCATTATCCGGTTTGCATGGCAAAAACACCCTACAGCTTCACCGCGGATGAACATATCAAAGGTGCCACCAGCGGACACAGCCTGCCGATCCAACAAGTCCGCCTAGCTGCCGGCGCTGGCTTTATCGTGGCACTCTGCGGCGACGTCAACACCATGCCCGGCCTGCCGCGTGTGCCAGCCGCCAACCGCATCGACGTCGATGCCTCGGGGGCTATCACTGGACTGGCGTGATCAATGCCCGCCACGGAGGTTGGCGACGGCTGCGGACTCTGAGCCACTCAGGCGTTTCCAAAAAATCCCATAGATCGCGACGCCGATAAAGCAAACGGCTGGCACGATGAAACCGGCGGACATGCCGTGGAGGTCGCCGATGTGGCCCATCAACTTGGGCATGAGCGCGCCGCCCATGATGGCCATGACGATGAATGACGAGGCGAGCTTGGCTTTCTTGCCGAGGCCATGAATGCCGAGTGCGAAGATCGTTGGAAACATGATCGACATGAAAAAGAAGCTGAGAAACAGCGCCGCAAGGGAGATCCAGCCGAGCTTGAGAACAATCAGCACCATCAGCGCCGAGTTCACGATCGCATAAGTCGCGAGCGCCTTGTGCGCGGCGACCTTGCGCACGAGTCCTGCGCCGGTGAAGCGGCCGAGCAGGAACAACACAAAGCCAAGGTAAGCCAGCAACTTGGTGGCGCCTTGTTCGCTGATGAATCGTTGGCCGTCGCGGATCACCGAACCGCTTTCGCCGCCGAGCAACCAGCTCGACTCCATGCTTTCCGGGATCGCCTGCACATCTTCGATGAGGTAAAAAATGAAAAATCCGAAGATGCCCGCTTGGCATGCGACATAGAGAAACTGCGCGATCACCGCGCCAACGAAATGACCGTGCGACCAGATCGATTTTGAAACATTCGCAGTTTCATCATCGAGGTGATAGTTGTCCTGAGTTTCGATGTTGGGCATTTTCGCTTTTGCGAAAACCAGCGAGAGCAAGAGCACCGCGCCGGCAATCCATGCGTAGGGGATCCACAAGGTTTCCTGTGCCGCTTCGGCGCCGTCTTTTGAGTAAAAGAACAGCCCGCCGATGATCGGCCCAAAGATCCAACCCACGCCATTGCAGGCGGCGGCGATGTTGATACGCACGGCGGCATGTTGTGGCGCGCCAAGCACAGTGGTGTAGGGATTGGCGACCGTTTCCAAAAAGGTCAGACCCATCGAGATCACGCAAATGCCCGCAAGGAAGGCCCAAAACTCCTTGATGCCGGTAGCTGGGATGAACCAAAGGCAACCGAGTGCCACCAGCAGCAGGCCCGAAATGATGCCGCCCTTGTAGCCCAAGCGACGGGCAAGCCACCCGGCCGGCAAGGCCATCAGGAAATATCCAAGGTAATGCGCGAACTGCACCCATGCGGACTGACGCTTGTTGAGATGGAGCAACTCCTGGAAGTGCTTGTCCATCACATCAATCATCCCGTTGCACAATGCCCACAGGAAAAACAGCGAGCTGATCAATGCGAAGGTGACAAAATGATTTTTGCCGTCGTCGGTGCGGAAGAGTCCGTTTTTCATTATTATGGGTTTTGGGTTTTAGGGTTTTTTGCGAAATCTTTGCCGATCAGGCCTTGCCGTAAAGCGGGCCGTAGTTCGTGCAGGCGCGGAAGTCGGCGCCTTCAAGATCGGCCGTGCCGAAGGCATTCCATGCGCTGGGACGGAAGATGCGGTCTTCACTCACATTGTGCATGTAAACCGGAATGCGCAGCATCGAGGCAAGCGTAATGTAAAGGTGGCCGACATGGCCGCAGGTCATCACGCAGTGGTTGGCGCCCCAGTGGTTCATCACTTCATAGGTGCTACGGAAGGCACCGCTGCCGGTGAGGATTGGCGCAAACCAAGTCGTTGGCCAAGTCGGGTTGGTGCGTTGGTCGAGTGCGTCGTGCACTTTTTCCGGCAGGTCGATGGTGTAACCTTCGGCAATCTGCAGCGCGGGGCCGAGGCCGCCGGCGAGGTTGAGGCGGATCATCGTGGCGGGCATGCCACCGCGGGTGCGGTAGCGCGTGCTCCATCCGCCGCCGGGGAAATACTCGGTGATCGATGGATGCCAGGTGGTGGCCTTGAGGCACTTTTCGACTTCGGCATCGGAGATGTCCCAGAATGGTTTCATCGTCGGCTTGCCATCCGCGTCGGTCTGTTCGCCGGTGCCGTCGAGCGCGGCCGGACCGGAATTGATCAAGTGAAGGATGCCGTCGCCGACGAGTGGGTGGCTGAGTTTTTCGCCGCTGGCTTTTTCAATCGCATCGAGGCTCCAGTAGGTGCGGAGGTCGGCGAAAATCTGCGCGCTGTGGGTGAGCAGGTTGCCGAAGAGCATGCCTGCGCCGTTGAGCGCGTCGTTTTCGGTGGCGACGATGTAAGGCGCGCGTTTGCCGTTCCAATCAAAGGTCGAGTTGAGAATCGCTTCGGGGAAATCTCCGTTGGGGAAATGATCGGTCCATTGGCGCTGACCTTGGAAGCCGGCGGCGATGGCGTTGTGACCTTGCGCTTGTTCGCCGAGGCCCATTTCCGCGAGCTTCGGATTTCCAACCATCAGGTCGCGCATGATGAGAGCCATCTTCACGCTGTCCTGCCATTCGGCATCGAGCTGCTGGCGCTCGCGGGTTTTTTCCGCCGAGTTGTAGTCCTTGCCTTCGGGGCAATTTGCCTTCACCCACGAGAGCGCCTTTTCATATTCGGCGGCATCGTATTGACCCTTGCTCATGCGGCCAGCGACTTCGGTCATGTCGATTGCCTCAACGCGCATGCCGAGCCATTTTTCCCACAGCGGGAGGTCGACGATCGATCCGGCGATGCCCATCGAGGTGCCACCGATCGAAAGGTAGCTCTTGCCGCGCATCAACGCGACGGCCAATCCACAACGGGCGAAGCCAAGCAGTTTCTCGCGCACATCGGCGGGGATCTGCGTGTCATCGGCCGATTGCACATCGCGGCCGTAAATGCCGAAGGCCGGGATACCCTTCTGCGTGTGGCCCGCAAGCACCGCGGCGAGATACACCGCGCCGGGACGCTCGGTGCCGTTGAAGCCCCACACGGCTTTCGGCGTGTGCGGATCCATGTCCATCGTTTCCGAGCCGTAGCACCAGCAGGGCGTGACGGTCAGCGAGACGCCAACATTGGAGAGCTTGAACTTGTCGGCGCAATCGGCCGCTTCGCGAACGCCGCCGATGCAGGTGTCGGCAATCACGCACTCGACCGGCGAGCCGTCGGGATAACGCAGCTCGGCCGCAAACAAGGCCGCGACCGCGCGGGCCTGTTGCATGGTGCGCTCTTCAAGCGATTCACGAACGCCGCCAAGGCGCCCATCGATGGCGGGACGAATGCCGATTTTTGGATAGGTTGATTTCTTCATGTGAATAATTTGTTGGAAACGAAGTAGTGAAATCCTCGTGATCCGATCGAATTTGTCAGCAAAATTCCATGAAATCCGACAAAACCCGACACCGGGTATCGGCATGTTGATTTCTAGAATCATGCATATTTTTGGATTGATTCGGCGGGGCTCACTCTTCACTTTTCAAGTGTGAGCGCGCGTCGCAAGCCGAGTTCGTATCTTTCGAGGCAGGTCGAGTCCTCGCGTTTGTTTTTCCTGGAGGAGGAACCGCGTGAGGAATTCGGCGTGGTGTTTGGCGGCTTCGAGCGTTGCCGGCGCGATTACCGCATCGATCGGCGGAACTTCCCGTGGCATTGCCTTGAGTTCGTGCATCGCGGCCACGGCACGCTGCATCTCGATGGCGGTGACTACGAGCTGAGCCCGGGCAGTTTTTATCTCTATGGCCCGGGGATCGGTCAGCGGATCGAAAGCTCGGCGACCAGTCCGCTGCGCAAGTACTTCGTTGGGTTCACCGGGAGGGGGGTCGGGGCTTTTCTCGACTCATGCGACATCCAGCCGGGCATGGTCGTGCGCTGTTTGAAAAGTGAGCCGATCCGCCGCAGCTTCGACCAACTGATCGATCGCGGTGTGCGCAAGTCGGAGCTGGCGGCGCCACTGTGCTCATTGATCACGCGCCAGTTGCTGATGATGTTCCGCGACGATGCGGCCGATCCGGTGAACACCGCATCGCCGGCATTTACGAAATTCACCAACGCGCGCGCATTCATCGAAGCAAATTTCCTCGAGCTCGAGTCGCTGGAAGCGATTGCCGAAAAGTGCGGCATCGATGCCCCGTACCTGTGCCGTTTGTTTTCGCGCTATCACGATGAAAGCCCCTACCAATTTCTCACCCGCCTGCGGATGGATCACGCCTCCCGCCTGCTGCTCGACGGCAATGTGAAGGTCAAGACCGTCGCTGCGATGATGGGCTTTCGCGATGCCTTTCATTTTTCCCGCGTCTTCAAATCCGTGCACCAGGTGCCACCCTCGAGGTTCCGTCAATCAACCCACCCGCAGTGGCCGAGAATGTGAGGGAGAAGACAGAAGACTTCGAGACAGAAGAAGCTAGATAAGAAGTTGCTTCCTCCAAAGAGTACGACAAGAGTGTCGTACCTCCCTAGCACGAAGCGCCTCTTCATCCGCGATCCACGATCTCCCTCTTATCTCCCATTCGTGTTTCTTCGCGTCCATTCGCGGTTCAAACATCTTTTTTCAAAGTATCGGCGCCGCGAGGCCGCGTCGCCCTACCCCTCAGCGTTTTTTGCGCAGGCGTTTGCCGCTGAGCCTTGCGGCGATGAGATTCGGGCAGCGGCCGGTACGGCGGAGTTGTTCGCAGGAGCCTTCGATCTTGAGGGTTTGGCGCAGCGGCTTGAAACCGAGCCGGCGGGTGACGCAGTCGTTCAGCAAATCGATGTGCGCGTCCTCAAACTCCACGACGCGTCCGCAGTCGATGCAAAGCAAGTGGTTGTGCGAGGGCTTGTCGTGAAAGTTCGGATCGTAGGTCGTCTGGTTTTCTCCAAGGTCGATGGCGCGCAGGAGGTCGGCCTCGACCAACAGGAGCAGCGTGCGATAGACCGTTGCGCGAGAGACATCCGGATGTTTTTTGCGCACCCGCTCGTAGAGTTCCTCGGCGGTGAAGTGCTCGTCCTTGGAAAAAACCGAACTGATCACCGCATCGCGCTGGGTCGTCCGCCGCAGGCCTTTGCGGCGGATGAATTCGTCGAGTCGCTCGCGAATGCCGGCATCCATGGTGCGACTCTAGGTGAAAATCGATCGACGTGAAGCCGAAATGGCGTACGCCCCCCATCATGGCGGGTCCGCGGATTTCCCCTTTGCAGCCCCTCGCGCGCTGACTAGGGTCTGCCGCAATGAGCACAAGTCAACTCGAGCAGCTGAAAAAATTCACGACCGTCGTCGCCGATACGGGGGATTTCGAATCGATGAAAACCTTCAAGCCGCAGGACGCGACCACCAACCCGTCGCTGATTCTGCAAGCTGCGGCCAAGCCCGAGTACCGGCACCTCGTCGAGCAGGCGGTGGCGGAAAAACGCTCGAGCGGCCTGAGCGGCGAGGCACTTATGTCGGCGATTCTCGACCGCATCCTGATTCTGTTTGGCTTGGAAATTCTCAAGATCGTGCCCGGCCGCGTTTCGACCGAAGTCGATGCCCGCCTGTCGTTCGACACCCAAGGAACGATTGAAAAAGCCCGACAGCTAATCACCGCGTATGAAGCCGAAGGCCACTCGCGCGACCGGATCCTCATCAAGATCGCCTCGACCTGGGAAGGCATCAAGGCCGCCGAAGTGCTGGAAAAAGAGGGCATTCATTGCAATCTCACGCTGTTGTTCTCATTTGCCCAAGCCGTCGCCTGCGCCGAGGCCGGCGTGCAGTTGATCTCGCCCTTCGTCGGGCGCATCCTCGATTGGCACAAGGCCGCGACCGGCAAGGATTTCACCGCCGAGGAAGACCCCGGCGTGCTCTCGGTGCGCAGCATTTACGATTACTACAAAAAATTCGGCTACAAGACCGAGGTCATGGGCGCGTCATTCCGCAACAAGGGCGAGATCCTCGCGCTGGCTGGCTGCGACCTTTTGACGATCAGCCCCGGGCTGCTCAACGAGCTTCAATCGAGCGCCGATCCGGTCGCCGAGCGACTCAGCGAATCAAATGCCATGGCGAGCGCGCACACGAAAATCCACCTCGACGAAAGCGCCTTCCGCTTCATGCACAACGAGGACGCGATGGCCACCGAGAAGACCGCGCAGGGGATCCGCGCGTTCTCGACCGACATCGTGAAACTCGAAAAGCTTGTGGCCGAAATCCTCGGGTGATGAGGCATCGACAGCGCTTGGCTTGTGGTGCAAATTGATGGCGGATGACTCTCAAAGAGCTTGGATGGAATCCGTTTTTCGAGGAAGCCTTCGCGCCGCACCACGCCAAGGGCTTGGTCCCCGCGCGTTTGATCCGCGAATCGCCGATCAATTTCGGCGCCTTTCTCGAAGGCGGCGAGGAAATCGATGTCGTGCTTTGCGGCCGCGTCTGGCACGAGGCGGCCAATGATGCCGATTTGCCGGCGGTGGGCGACTGGGTGGCGCTCGAGCTTGGCCATGAAAATCGAGATCATGTGATTCGCGAGCGGCTGCCGCGCGAGACATGTTTTTCACGCAAGATGCCGGGCAACAGCTCGCAGGCGCAGGTGATCGGCGCAAATGTCGATGTCGTGGCAGTGGTCACCGACGCCGGCGCGGACTTCAACCTCCGGCGAATGGAACGCTACTTCGCACTGATCGCACGCAGCGGGGCCAAGCCGCTGGTGCTGGTGAACAAGGCCGATCTTTGTGACAAAAAAACCAACCGCGAGGCCGCGGAGCAAATCGCCGAACTTTGCCCCGCCGCCGATGTGCATGTCACCTGCGCACTGAAGGGCGAAGGGCTCAAGGTGCTGAAGCAATACCTCAAAAAAGGAACTACGATGTGCATCGTAGGTTCGAGCGGCGTTGGCAAGTCGACGCTGGTGAACCAACTCTACGGCGACGAGTGGCAGTGGACGGGTGAGGTCAATGAAGCCACCGGCAAAGGCCGCCACACCACCACCTCGCGCGAGTTGGTGCCATTGCCCGGCGGCGGCATGCTCATCGACAACCCAGGCATGCGCGAAATCCAGATGTGGACGGATGAGGGCACGCTGCGCGAAAGTTTCTCGGATGTGAGCGCGATTGCGTCCGACTGCCGCTTTGCCGACTGCGGCCACCGCAGCGACGCCGGATGTGCGATCCGCGCTGCAGTGGAGGCCGGCACGCTCGATGCCGCGCGTCACGCAAGTTTCCTCAACCTCGAAAATGAAATCGCGGCCCTCAAAAAACGCACCGAGAAACGCCA
>JBIKIR010000082.1:0-4378 GCA_044361475.1 Luteolibacter sp.
CCAGCCATTTCGGACGCTTTCCGGGTGGCAAGGCCCAGCCGCCCGCCACGCTGCTCCATGGATAGTCCAGCACGCTTTGGCTCTTCTTTGGCACGACCAATCGCGCCCGGACCGGATTGAGGTGGATATAGTCGACGAGCGTCCGGTAGTGATAGAAGTCGGCTCCCTCCACCAGCACCGCCTTGTAGCGGTCGCCAAACAGTCGGCCCCATGCCATGTGCCGGACATTGTAGCGGCGGGTGACGGTGTTCTGCAACCAGCTCATTCCGGCGACCAGGTTGGCCTCGGGCGTTTGGATGAAAAGGTGATAGTGATTGCTCATCAGCACCCAGGCATGAACCCGCCAGCCGGTCATCGCGCAGGCCTCGGAAAGGGTGGCGAGGAAAAAACGGCGGTCGTCGTCGTCATGGAAAATCGTCTCACGTCGGTTGCCACGCGCCATCACGTGGTAAAATGCGCCGGGAAATTCGATACGCAGGCTCCGTGGCATGCTGCAAAGATAGGACAGAGCTGAACTCTGTCAAGATTTGCACACTGACCCCATTTTCCATGTGCCGAACATTGTAGCGGCTCAATGCGCTCGAGGCTCTCGATATCGAAGGGTGGCGGCGGTGGCCGAGGTAAATGCACCACACCTTCCCAGAGTCCATGCAGGCGGAGAAAGAATTCGACTTCATCACAGCGCAGCACAGGCCTCAAGCGCCACTTGGTCGGCACTCTTCACCAGAGCCGCCTCACGCCCCGAGATCCGGATCATAATCCTTCGGCGCGCGCACCATTTTCTCGACCGGATGCTTGGTGACGAGATTGCCGATCGCCGCCACAGCAAAGGGCGGATGAATTTCATGCCCCCGAACGGGAGCATAGTTGTTTTTTACGCTCGATATGGATGATATGCTCCCGTAGAGGAACAAAAATGCTTGTTTTTGATCTTCCAATACCGTATTTTCCCGAGCGGGAACTAAATTGGATGCCATGAATGCGAAAAAATTGGGAGCCTTGGTAAGGATGCGCCGAAGAGAGCTTAAGCTGAATCAGTCAGAGCTCGCGCTGGTGGCGGGCACAGGGCGCCGTTTTGTCAGTGATTTGGAAAATGGCAAAGGGAGTTGCGAATTGGAAAAATCATTGCTGGTACTTTCGGCCCTGGGGATTGCGCTGGTGGGTGATTGGCGAGGGAAAGGAGACAAAATATGACCCGAAAGTTGGATGTATTTTTGGGCCGTGATAAAGTTGGGATGCTCGAGCAGGATCGTCACGGAGCGCTCTGGTTTGCTTATGATGGAGCGTGGCTGGAAAATGAGCATGCGGCGCCTGTTTCGGCGTCTTTGCCACTTCGTGCGAAACGCTATCATTCCCGGGATTGCCGTCCGTTCTTTGCCGGATTGCTTCCTGAGGAGTTGAGTCGACAGCGGGTGGCCGAGCGGTTTGGGGTAAGTGAGAGAAATGATTTTGCCCTATTGGAAAAGATTGGAGCTGAATGCGCCGGCGCCGTATCTCTTCTACCACCCGGCGAGCTGCCACAGACGGGTCTCGCACGCTATCGGAAACTGGACGTGACCGAACTTGAGGGCAAATTGCAGAGCTTGCCGCAGTCACCGCTGCTCGTTGGCGAGGAAGGCATCCGCCTTTCGCTAGCTGGAGCCCAAGGGAAAGCGGTGCTGGCGATGCGGGGTGCGGATTTTCTCTTGCCGATGGATGGCTCACCAAGCACGCACATCTTGAAGCCGGCAAGCGGGAGCTTTCCGGATTTGGTTGAAAATGAATTCTTCTGCATGCGGCTTGCTGATGCTTTGGGAATTAAAGTGGCGCGTGTCGAACTGGGTGAAGCAGGGGCGATTCGTTTTTTACAAATCACCCGTTATGATCGCCAAGAAGCAGATGACGGCTCTTGGGAGCGGATTCATCAGGAGGATTTCTGTCAGGCGCTGGGCATTGCTCCGGAGCTAAAGTATCAGGAAGAAGGCGGCCCCGGGCTGAACGATTGTTTTGATTTGGTGCGCCAGCGATGTGATGCGCCAGCCCCCGATGTGCTCAGGTTGTTCGATGCGGTCGTTCTGAACTTTTTGATCGGAAACAACGATGCCCATGGGAAAAAATTTTCCCTGATTCATGAAGAAGGTCAGACCCGACTGGCCCCGCTTTATGATTTGGTGAGCACAGAGCTGTATCCCGAACTTTCCGCAAACATGGCGATGCGGATTGGGCGGGCAAAGACTGGGAACGAAGTCACCTCCAAAGACTGGCTGGCTTTATTCCAAGGCGCTGGTTTGGGGCCAGCGATGGCGATCAGGCGCATGCACAAAATGGCCAACGATGCCAAGCTGCGATCGATTCAACTGATCAAAACAGTCCCCATGGCTTCGGGAGTGATGCAAATCATCAGCCGCCGTGCTGCTGCGATTTTAGCATTGCGGGTTGGAAATTGAGGAAAGAGAGAAGGCCACCCCTTTTTCTCAAGCCCCGAGGTCAGGATCATAGTCCTTCGGCGCGCGCACGATTTTCTCGATCGGATGCTTGGTCACGAGATTGCCCGCGCTCGAACGGCTCTTGATGCCAAACTCGGAGAAGCTCAGCGGGCGGATCAGGTTGCGCATGCGCAGTGCCGGCTTGAGGTGCACCAGCAGCATCTGCGCCGCACTTTCCTCATTGGTTTTGTGAACCGCAAAGTAAACCACCCGCGTCCCGGTCGTGCCCTTAGTGAGGTCGTATTCCTTGTCGCGCGTGATCCCGCCGACAGTGAACCGCTTGGCCATCAAAGGACCATCGCGCCCATCGCGGTAGATCATCGAATAAATCAAATCCTCATCCTTGCGGAACACCGTCACACGCAGCGGCTTTTGCCCCACGAAAACTTTATCAGCCACCTTCACCACCCGCATCTTGCCATCCTGCGTGAAGGAAATGACATCATCGAGCTTCGAACATTTTTCCACAGGCTCGCCATCCTTCTTCAAGCCGTAGCCGGCAAAGCCGTTCTTGGTATCGACATAGAGCGTCTCGGTTGCGGCAACCACCTGCATGCGATCGACCCTCTCAAATGACGCGATCTCAGTCCTGCGCTCACGGCCCTTGCCGTATTTTTTGCCAAGATCTTCATACCACTTGATCGTGAACTTCGTGAGGTTGCGCAGGTTCTTGTCCGTCTCGGCCATCGCCTTTTCCAAGCCCTTGATCTCCTCATCGGCCTTGAATGAATCGAACTTCGAGATCCGTTTGATTTTGATCTCGGTCAAACGCACGATGTCATCCTCGGTCACTTCGCGCTTGAGCAACTTCTTGAACGGCTTGAGGCCGCTGTCGATCGCCTTGAGCACCGCTTCCCATGTCTCGCATTCTTCGATGTCGCGATAGATGCGGTTCTCGATGAAAATTTTCTCCAGCGAGCTAAAGTGCCATTTTTCTCCGAGCTCACCGAGCTTGATCTCAAGCTCGGTCTTGAGCAACTCGCGCGTGTTGTGGGTCGCCCGGCGCAAGATGTCGCTCACCGCCATGAACTGCGGCTTGCCATCGACAATCACGCAGGAGTTCGGAGAAATCGTGAGCTCACAGTCGCTGAAGGCAAACAAGGCATCACGCGTGGTCTCAGCATCCGCCCCAGCCGGCAAGTGCACGAGGATGTCGGCATCGGCCGCGGTGTTGTCCTCGATCCTTGCGATCTTGATCTTGCCCTTGTCCGCCGCCGCGACGATCGAATCCATCAGCGCGCCCGTGGTCGTGCCAAATGGAATTTCGGTGATCCGCAAAATGCCTTTTTTGTCGGTGGCGATCCGCGCGCGCACCCGCACCTTGCCGCCACGCAATCCGTCACGGTAATCCGACGCATCCATGATGCCGCCCGTCGGGAAATCCGGCAGCAGGCTCACTGGCTCATTGCGCAACACGGCGATCGACGCCTCGATGAGCTCGTTGAAATTGTGCGGCAGCACCTTGCAGGCAAGCCCGACGGCAATGCCCTCGACCCCCTGTGCGAGCAACAGCGGAAATTTCACCGGCAAGGTATCCGGCTCCTTACGACGACCATCGTAACTCGATAGCCAACGCGTGGTCTTGGGGTTGAAGACGACATCGAGCGCAAATTTCGTCAGGCGTGCCTCGATGTATCGAGGGGCCGCCGCTCCGTCGCCGGTGAGGGTGTTGCCCCAGTTTCCTTGGGTATCGATGAGCAAATCCTTTTGCCCCAGCTGCACGATCGCCGCACCGATCGACTGATCACCGTGCGGGTGATAATTCATCGTGTTGCCCACGATCCCGGCGACCTTGTTGTAGCGGCCATCATCGAGCTCCTCCATCGCATGAAGGATCCGGCGCTGCACGGGCTTGAGGCCGTCATTCAAATGCGGCACCGCCCGCTCAAGAATCACATAGCTGGCGTAATCAA
>JBIKIR010000102.1:0-4319 GCA_044361475.1 Luteolibacter sp.
TGGTTCAATTCTCCGATGTGATGCCGACATCGGATTTCGGGTTGAATGGGGTCGTCGGTTTTCGCATCTTTGGGTGATGATGGATTTCCCGCCGAGGCCGACGCGGCTAGCGCAGCAGATGCTTGGTGAGTGGTTGTGCGAGGGGGATGTGGCGATTGATGCCACGGCGGGCAATGGGCATGACACGCAATTTTTAGCGGGCTGTGTTGGGGCGTCGGGTCGGGTCTTGGCCTTTGATGTGCAGGAGGCTGCGATGCGTTCGACCGGTGAGAGGTTGCGTGAGGCGGGGGTGGAAGAGCGGGTTGAATTTCATCTCGCGAGTCACGCGCGGATGGCTGAGTTTGCCGAGGCCGAGAGCGTGGCGGCGGTGATGTTCAACCTTGGGTACTTGCCGGGCGAGGATCATGCCTTGGCGACCGAGGCGGCTGAGACCATGCGTGCGCTTGATGCGGCAGCAGGCGTGTTGAAATCAGGCGGGCTGCTTTCGGTCGTGTGTTATCCGGGACACCCGCAGGGGGCTGAGGAGGCTGCAAGTGTGGAGCGGTGGATGAACGGGCGTGCCGCGGACGCATGGCGAGTGGCCAAATACGCGATGGTCGGCACGAAGGCGCTGGCGCCGTTTTTGATGATTGCCCGCAAGCCTTAGGGTATTATAAGAAATTTGATAACCATGTTGATGGCATCGTGGCAGCGGTTTTTAACCGCCAAGTATTTCTTTTTTAATGTATTTGGCATGGCGGTTGGAAACCGCCGCCACTTTACTTTTTGTGAACCTTGAGGGCCTCGTCGGACTGGCCGGTGGACCATGAGTCGTAGGCCTTTGAGTCGACCACTTCCATGCTGCCGATCATGTTGCCGTGACCTTCGCCGCAGAGTTGGGCGCAGACGACATAGGTTTCGAGCGTTTTGATCGGTGTGAACCACATGGGGATTTCGCGGCCGGGGATTGCGTCCTGTTGGATGCGCATTGGCACGATCGAGTAGTTGTGGATGACATCCTTGCTGCCGATGTTGAGGACGGCGGGGCGGTTCACCGGGATTTTGAGAATCGGGCTGGTAAAATCGTCCCATGCGTTGGGGTCTTGGAAGTCGATGCCGAGTTCGTTGGTGCCGGAGATGAGGCCGGGGTCGACGCGGCCGAACTTGCCGTCGTTGCCGGGGTAGTGGTAGGTCCAGCCGAACTGCCAACCGACGACGCGGGCGCGGACCGGGTTGAGGTTTTGGACTTGTTTCCAGCTATCGGTACGCTCGGCCCAGAGTGGGAAGGCGAAGCCGAGGAGGAGGACGGCCTCGATGATGATCACGCCGACTTCGAGGTGGGTCGAGAGGTGGCTTTTGACGCCGTGGTAGGAGGCCTTTGGGTTGTTTTTGTGCCAGAAGCGCACGATGCAGTAGAGGAAGAAAATCGTCCAACCGATGAAGAGCGCGAACATGAACCAGTGGACCACATCGATCATGTGGTCGACCTGGCCTCCGTGGGCGGAGAAGTTTTCAGGAATGCCGAGAAATTTCGAGGGGCTCATGGGTGGGAGGTAGGAAGTTGCGTGGTGGGAAAATGAAGTGGTGGCGCGGGCGGGATCAGCCTTCGTAGTGATCGTTGAGCGCGGGGTCGAGGTGTTCTTTTTCGCGGCGTGCGATGCGGAACATGAAAAACGCGATCGTGCCGAGCATGGCGACGATGACGATGAGCAGAAAGAAGATCGACCATCCGGCAGCGTCGCCGCCGCCTTCGATCATCGAGACGCGGCAGGTTGAGCAGGCGAGCATGGAGAGGTGGATCATGGTGGGTGGCGCTTGGTTTGGTGCTGCGATGTGGCGGTTCAGTTTTCCAGTTGGCGTGTTTTGCGGAGGAAGTAGATGCCGTAGGCAAGCATAAGGACGAGGCCTACGATTCCGGTGATGCCGATCGTGTGGGTGAGAGAGGATTTTTCGGGGGCGAAAAAGAACGACCAGAGAGTGAGGAACGCAAAGAGCAGCGAGCTCACGGTGACGAAGACGATGTGGAAGTTCCGGAGTGACATGGTGGTGGCGGGTTGATGTCAGAGCGCCATCGGTTTCACGGTGGTGCCTTTGGAGTCGTAGAAAAAGTTGTCGAAGATCGGGTCGAATTTCGCGAGGGCGAAGAGGGCAAAAAGTGCGATCACGAAAACGAGGCCCGAGCCAAAAATCCAGTAGACCGCTTTTTTCTCATGGTTGAGGTGCATGAAGATGAAAGCGACGAGGGCCGCCTTCGTCGATGCGATGGCGAGGCCAAGGATCGCGTCCCATGCGTCGAAGCCGTGTTGGCCGACATCGAGTGCGGGCACGGTGGCGACGAGCACGGTGAGGATGGTGCCGATGAAAAGAACGGCGCCGACGAAGAGGTAGGTGCGGATGGATTTGCGGACGGCTTCGGGGGTGTCGGCCATGGGATGAAGGGGGTGGTGGTGGAATTGTGAAGGTAGATTACATCAAATAGAAGATCGGGAATGCGAAGATCCAGACCAGGTCGACGAAGTGCCAGAAGAGTCCGCCGACCTCGACGCGGTTGGTGAGCCATTCCGGGTTGGTTTCGTACATCTTGCGACCGAAGAAAAGGTAGTAGGCCAGCACCAGCGCGCCACCGATCACGTGGAGGCCGTGGAGGGCGGTGACGGTGAAGTAGATCGCGTAGTAGGTGTTCCAAGCGGGGGTGAATTTTGATGCGAAGCGAATTTCGTTTCGTGGGACTGAGAGGTGCGGGAAGGTGTGATTTACTTCGCGGCCGTGGTAATCGGGGCCCATGAATTCTTCCTTGATCGTGACCTTTTGCTGGTCGCGATTCACGCCATCGGCTTTGGCGACGAGGTCCTTCCAACCGATGCGATAGCGTTCCTTGGCGGTGGGTTCGCGTTTTGGTTTGCCTGTCTTTTGATCGACGCCGTATTGCTCGAGCAGTTCCTTTTCGAGGCGAGCGGTTTGGAGTTTGTTCCATTCCCATGCTTCGCGTGCGGCCTTGTCATTTTTGATGAGCCATGAACTTTCGATGGCAACGATCGGGTCGACGCCTTTTTTGACTGCTATCATCGCGAGGTGGCGGAAGTCGATGGCATCGACATAGTGGAAGACCATTGGGCTATCGAGGAGCTTGCCTTCGACGGCGGTGTCATCGCGCAGGCGCGATTGGGTTTCGCCGTGTTTGATGTCGCGGGGTTTGAAGTCGAAGCGTGATGGCGGATCGACCTTGAAGGCGACGGAGGGGATTTCGGTAAGGAGTTGGGGCGCGAGTGCGGCGGTGTCGATGTTGACGCCGGAGGAGATTTGCCAATCGCGTTTGCCGGGGTTTGCGGCTTTCGCGTCCTTCCATTCCTGGCGGAGTGCACTGGTGCGCAGTTTGCCGTTGTGCGCGCGGGCGTTGAGGTGAGCGGTTTTGATGCGTTCGAGGAGGGCGACGCTGAGTTCGTCGCCGGCCTTAGCGATCGTTTCAGCCGCTTGGCCGGGTTTGGTGACGGCAGTGACATCATCCTTGAGGAAGATCTTGGAGCCGCGGTGTTTGGCTTGGGTGAGGGCTTCTTCGATCCATGGTTGGTAGAAACGGACCGTGTTGAAGGTGAGTCCGCTGGTTTCCACGAGGATGCGGTTTTCCTCGATTTGTTTGCCGTGGTGGTCGAGGACTGGCTTGCCATTTTCCTTTTCGTAACCGAGGTGGCCTTCGATGACCGTGTAGTCTTTGAGGCGCACGCCTTGGTGGTGGAACTTCACATTGTACTCGATGCCCTTGAGGACCATGAAGACCGCTGCGCAGGCGACGGTGATGCCCATGAAGAGCTTGAAGCGGCCCCATTGGCGGAGTTTGAGCGAGGCCCATGCGAAGACCACCGTGACCGATGAGCCGATGAGGATGAAGGTGTTGATGAGGCCTGGGAGGACGGGCAGCGTGCGTTCGGGCCAGGGGTAATCGGCACCGAGGCGGAGGAAGACATAGGCGGAGAAGAAGCCGCCGAAGAGCATGACTTCCGATGCAAGGAACAGCCAGATGGCGATCTTCGAGTTGAAGAGGCCGGTGTCCTTGCGTGGTTGGACTACGAAGGGAATTTCCATGGAGAAGGTTGGCTTGATTGAGGTTGTCGGTTTTGCCGGGGAGAAACCGGAATCAATGTGAGGGCTTGGTGGGGGCTGTGGAGTCGGTGCGTTTGGGTTCTTCCCACTGCGGGATGAAGTCCTCGGCGTGATCCGGGCGACTGTATTCGTAGGGGCCGCGGTAGACGGCGGGTTCGAATTCGAAGTTGCCGTGGCCTGGAGGTGTTGGGGTGGCCCACTCGAGGGTGGTGGCATTCCATGGGTTGTCGCTGGTGACCTTG
>JBIKIR010000012.1:0-51223 GCA_044361475.1 Luteolibacter sp.
GCATCAGGTGTATGCCCATGGGGATTTCAGTGGTTGGGGGTTAGGAATCAATCAGGTTGTCGAACAGGCCGGGAATGAAGGGCGCTAGGGCGTCTTGCTCCTGGCGGAAAAACTCGGCTTTGGTTTTACCCATCCGTCGGCCCTGCGGCGTGTGGCAGTCGTATGCGTAGTCGGGTATGGGGATGTATTGACCCGCCTGTTCGAGTTCGTCGGTTAGCGTGGCAGCATCAAGCCCGGCCTGCTGGTCATAGACAAAGTTTTGAAGATGGTCGGCATCGCGGCTTTTTTTGGCCAAGCAGAGAAGGATGACCGCTTTGGAGATAAAGATGCGCCCCTTGGGTTTTCCTTTTGGCACATGCTGATTGATCTCGGTGTAGCTGTCGTGCAGTGCCTTTGTTTTCGCCGTGAGGATTCCCCAGCAGTCCTCCGCGCTCACAGTGAGCAAGCGCCGCCAGACATACTGACCAAATCCACTGGCCCAAAGTTCAAGTGCCCAGTAGCCGGCAAGTTTGGCATCGCCGCGCCGAATGGCTTTCTGCATGGCGCTGGAAACCGCTGGAAATGAATATCCGCGTATGGTGTTGAGGTGATAACTCATGGTCTACCATGGTCTCGCAGTGAAACACTTGGGGAAAGCAGTATTGATCACCATTTTTCAGACCTTCACGGATTGACGGCGTGGTGCGTCCATCGAAACGCGGTCCTGGCTCTTGTAGTTTTCGAGGCGGATGTGGGCTTTCCATTTGCGCTTGAGGTAGCGCTTCTCGGTGGCGATTCGTTCCTCGCTGCGAAACAAGGGCGCAATGCACGGGAATGCTCATGCCCCCTGCCCCACCGTCAAACAGCTGCGCCCCAACCTTGACACCAGCATCACGTTCATCCGTAGTCTGAGGTCAGCCCCATGGACCACGCCACCTTCTCCACACTCCTCTGCAAATGGAGGGAGAGAAACCAATACAGCCAACGCGACGCCGCCGAGGTGCTGAAGGCGATGTTGGAGATCACCCAAGTGAAACGCAAGAAGCACCAATCATGATCCTTCACCTCTCAAAGCAACTTGCCGACCGACTGAAGTGTTCCGTCAACCTCCAAGGGATGCCAGTAGTCCAAGCTGGTCGTCTTGATGCATGGAGCGGGCATTGTTTCCGCATCGGGCGCGTTGAACACGTCATGATGATGAATGACGCGAGCCTCTACACGATCCTGATGCCAGCGCGGGGACTCACCTCCATTGATTCATTCCTGAAAGTATTCATACCGAGAGTGGCACAGGTTTGGCATCGATTCGACGCTGAATTTGATGCTGAAAATCAGGAAGTGATCGTGCTCAAAAGGACCAATCGGTCACTGATCGGTTCCATGAACGACGCGATCCAATCGACGAAGTTTCACTTTGAATACTTCCATGAAGTGCCCCATGACTTCGGGCCAATCGACATTGAGAAGAGGTTGAACATGGTGCCCTACAAAGCTCGTGAATATGCGGCTCCTTTCAAACTGTTACCCAAGTTGCTAGCAAAGGGTTGACGCGTCTACAACCTGCGGATGGAAGCCGTCATATGACTCCCTTGCATGCCCCATCCCATTCCCAACTGCGGATTCTAGAATCATAACAGCGACGCCGGATAGTGGGTTCTGTTTAGCGCTTATGTTGCGATGGAGTGAATAGACATACACGACTGAGCAACAACGCAGCCATAGACAGAAGATTCCGCTCCTTTTCCAAGAGCCGGCGAAGCCGCAAATTTCCCATACCTATCCAAACACCGGCTACAGATTTGAGCAAAATGCTCTAAACCTCAACAGCGAATGCAACCACGGCGGTCACCTCATGCCCTCAATGTTTTTCAACACAGCGGCCACGATGGAATCGACATCAAGACCACCCTGGGTCCGTGGAGCAGTGACGCCACGGCGCAATTCACATTCGCGTGCCGCATCGGCATAGCCGCATTCACCGAGCAGGCAGGCCAGTTTGCCCTTCGCCTCCTCAAGGTTCGCGAGTTCGCCGGGACTCATCGGAAAACGCGGCGGGCCCGGGTTGAACCCGCGCAAGGAGATGGCGGCGCGGAAACCCTCCGGGAAATTGCCTGCGGCAAACATCGCCGCAATGATGTCCTGGATCTTGAGTTGCACCCGGCGGCATTCCGCGTGGTTGCCGGCCTGAAAATCACGATAAAGCTTGGTGATCACTTCCGGCATCACCCCCGAGGTGGCGATTGTCCCACCATCGCAGCCCATCATCAGGCTCGGATAAAGGATCTCCTCCGTACCGGTCAAAACAACAAAGTCAGGCCGTTGCGATTTGATCTGTGCCAGCATGGTGCACAAGCGCGGAAAATCGCGGCTGGAATCCTTGATGCCGATGATGCGCGGGCAATCCATTGCCAGCCGCTTCACCACCGGCAGGCTGATCTCATTGGAAAACTGCGGGATGTTGTAGAGCAGGATGTCGATCGGTGATTTGGCGGCGAGTTCGCGAAAGTAGTTCTCGATGCTTTCCTGAGACACCTTGAAGTAATAGGGGCCGGTGAGACTCACCGCGCGACAGCCAAGGTCGGCGTAAAACTTGCACGCCTGGAGCACCTGGTCGGAGTTACCCTCTGCCGCGCCCGCAAGAATCGGCACGCGTCCGCGGTTTTCATCGGCCATGATTTTCACCACGCGCAAGCGGTCCTCGAAACTCAACCGGATGAACTCGCCGGTGCTGCCGTTTGGATAGAGGCCGTGGATGCCCTTCTCGATGAGCCAGGAAGTCATGCGCCGCAGTTCGCCCTCGTTGATCGAGTGGTCGTCGTTGAAGGGAACGATGTTCGGGGTGTAGATGCCTTGAATAGGTGTTGGTTTCATTTGAAGTGGTAAAAAGGAGTGATGTGCGTTTATCGGGAACTTGCGGTGAGGTGGAATGGCGTGATCGGAAGTCCTTCTTCAGGGGCGACCATTTCAAACAGGCATCCAGCGTCTGGATCATTCTGCCGCTGTTCGAGGCTGAATCCTTCCCATGCCGTTGTGATGAGGAGCGTCTTCAAGTCGGAACCGCCGAATGCGCAGGAGCTGACTTGACTAGCGGGCACCGGAATGGTGCCGAGAAGTTTGCCTTCGGGACTGAGGACTTCCAATCGGCTCCCACCCCAAATGGCAACATAGAGATATCCAGACGCAGCGACTGCCATTCCGTCTGGAAACCCGTTCTCCCAACGGCGCAGTATCCGTTCGTCCGAAAGGGTTCTCGTTTTTGGATCCCACGGATAGGCGGAGAGCGTGCGAGACAGGGTGTTGATATGATAATAGGTCGCGCCATCGGGACTCCACCCCATGCCGTTTGAAAGGGAGAGCCCTTCGCGCAACCGCTGCGGTGTGCCGGAATGATCAATGCGATAGAGGCAGCAACTCCCGTCACGTTCCTCTCGATCCAAGGTACCAACCCAAAGACTGCCATCGGGTGCCACTTTGCCATCGTTGGCGCGAAAGTTATTGCCATCGGCCCACGGGCTGCCCCATGGCTCAATGCTTCCCGTGTCCAAATCAATATGGTAGAGGCCATCTCTGCCGGCCCCGATCCATGTCCCGTCTTCCGCTGGCACGGCACAACCAAGCGGGCCAGGTGCCCGGGCTACGGTCCGATGCTCCTGATTCCGCCATTGATGGAGCGAGCCGTCTTCGATGTCGACCCAATACCAGGCATTGTTCCACCACACGGGACCTTCGTAGAGAGAGCCAGCGGCGATAGGAAGTTTTCCAAGGCCAGAGATCGGGAGAGATAAAGGAATCATCATGGTTCGCTGCACTTATCTATCCACCCGATAAAGAACCTGCTTGGCATCGTCCCACACCGGCCCTCGCCATGGGCGGCAAGGTTATCGACGAGTAGTTCGGTTGGTAAAACGGATGGGTTCAAGGGCGGGCGTGTTCGTTGTTTTTAGAATCCTTGGACATTACAAAATCCAAGAGCATGGAAAGTGGGATTTGCAGGGGCGAATCATGGTCTCCCTCCGGAATCTCGGTGTAGTGGCATCGGGCGCCGCGCTGCTTGAGTTGACTGACAAGAATCCGGCTGTGATCCACTCCAATGATGGCGTCCGCGGAACCATGGACAATCGCCAGCGGCAGCGAGGCAAGCGCATCAACCCGGTTGCGACTCGTCCTATCGGAAAATACCTGGGAAACCTTTTCGGGCGAGCCGCCGTAGGACTCCACAAAATGCTCGGGGAATACACCAAACATCAACGCCGGATCGGTCGCCGGGCAAAGGGCGATCACGCCGTCCACGGCCTTCGGATTTCGGCTGGCAAAAATCAGGGCCGAGGTCCCACCCATGCTGCCCCCTGCGAGAATCAAGCGTCTTCCGGGATATCGCTTCGTCAGGAGGTTTAGAATATCCAAAACATCCGCCTCGGCGGCCGGTCCCATCCAGGAATTTCCACGATACTCCGGACAAACATACACGGCATCGCGTTTCGCCAATTCCTCGCCCCACTTTTCAAAGGTTCCGTTGTAAATCCCAGCCGTCATCCCCTGCTCTTGATGCGACAACGCACCATGCAGGTAAACAAAGACCAAGCGGGTGACATTGGAGTCTCCGCCACCAAAATCCTTTTCCAGAAAAGTCTGCGCGGATCCGTCAAATGAGGACTTGAACTCATGTTGCACAATCCCTGTGGCAATCGGGTTCTCAAGTTTGGCTGGGGCCGCGATCGTGTTCATGGATGTTGTCATGACGGTCATAAGCAAAAAAATGGATGTCTTCATGGCTGCCTCTTGTGAAAAACGTCCACGCCGAGCGCCTCCTCCAGCGGCTTGAAATCTTCAGGACAATAGCCCCGATGGTCATGGGGCGTGAAGGCTTCCGCGCATGGAAAAACTCCGCTTAGTTTTCCCACCGCTCTCGACTCGGCGAGCACCACCTCTTCCAGGCTGGTCATCGTCTGCGTTTGCCGCAGCCAATCCATCTGACTCTCATGTGCCAGCAGCATCCGGACTTTGTCCTGCACCACCGACTCGATGTTCACGAACAGAGTCGGGAAGACCGGTTCGTTCAAGCCCGTCCGGCAGCCCAGAGGCGGCGCGTGATACAGGGCCACCGGCCCGTCCTTTGCCGCGCACGGCGGATCAACCGCATAGTTGGGAATCCCTTTGGCAATCGCCGCAGTCACGATCAAGCGGCAGGTGTTCTCATGATCCTCCATGTAATCGGAAGGCGGATGGGTGAGAATGATCGATGGATCGATCTCCCGCACGAGCGAGGAAACACGGGCCAGCGACGGGGCATCGTAAAAAATGCCCAGATCCTGAAAAAGCGGAGGATGCATGGTGGCTCCAAGAATCCGGGCAGAGGCGCAAGCCTCTTCCCAACGCTTCGCCGCGATGGCTTCGGGTCCGAGTGTCTTGGATCCGGCACTTCCGTTAGCCAGATTCCACATGTGAATGTCCCAGCCCTTTTGCTTCAGAAGCAGCAAGGTGCCGGAGTAGAGAAACTCGATGTCGTCGGGATGAGCGCCGACTGCCAATACGGTTTTTTTGATCATGAGGTTGGTATTCTATAAGTCATCGCAGCTAATGAGTTCAATCGCCATCGCGATGCCCATGCCGCCGCCGACACAGAGTGACGCGATGCCGCGCTTGAGGTTCTTGTCCTGCATGAGATGCAGCAAGGTGACGAGCACACGCGCACCGCTGCAACCGAGTGGATGGCCAAGCGCAATGCCGCCTCCCCGCTGATTGAGTTTTTCCATGTCGAGGCCCAGTTCCTTGGCGCAGCCGAGCACCTGAGCGGCGAACGCTTCATTAATTTCGATCGCGTCCACATCTTCGAGCTTCCATCCGGCTTCATCGCACACCTTGCGGATCGCTCCGACCGGACCAAGCCCCATGGTGGCAGGATCGCAACCGACGCTTGTGGCGGCAACGATGCGCGCCAGTGGCTGAAGCGCGTGCTGCTTGACCGCCGCCTCACTGGCGAGAAGCACAAGCGCGGCAGCATCGTTTAGGCCCGAGGCGTTGCCTGCGGTGACCGTGCCGGTTGGACGGAAGGCTGGCTTGAGTTGCGCGAGTTTTTCCAGCGTCGTATCGGCCCGCGGATGCTCGTCGTGGGTGATGTCGCCGTCGCGGGTTTTGATGGGGACAATTTCGCGCTGGCATGCCTCGCGAGCGGCGGCGGCGCGTTGCTGGCTAAGCAGTGCGAATTGATCCTGTTCCTCGCGGCTGATCTTGAGATTCTCGGCAATGTGTTCAGCCGTGTCCCCCATGCCGATCTTCAGGAATGGATCGGTTAGCCCGTCGGTGGCGATCGAGTCCTCAAGCGAACCAGCACCGAGCTTTTTTCCCCAGCGCAAATCGGTCGCGTAATGGGGGGCGCGGCTCATGGATTCGACGCCACCGGCGAGCACGAGCGCAGATTCGTCAGTCGCGATGGAATCAGCAGCGAGAGCGATGGCTTTCAATCCGGAGGCGCAGACCATGTTGACGGTAAACGCCGGTGAACTCTGCGGCAGATCGAGGCGCAGTCCGAGTTGGCGTGCGACGTTCATGCCACCGGCGGCCTGGAGGACTTGCCCGAGGATGACTTGATCAATCGCCGGTTTGAGCGCGGCGGGCACAACGGCTTCGGCGACAGGCAATGCGAGGTCTACTGGCGCGAGTGATTTGAATCCGCCGCCGAAGCGACCAATGGCCGAGCGACGTGCGGCGACGAGATAAACAGGGTGTTGGTATTTCATGTGGCCTAGTTCAGGAGTTTTGAAAACAGTCGGCGTGCATCAGGCGTGGTTCACTATGCGCCGGGGTGAATTCCATCAGCGGCAAGACCTGCTTCGCAACGTCAATACCCGGTGCGACCTCACGGAGCACGAGGCCCTCACGCGTGAGTTCGAATACCGCGCGTTCCGTGACGTAGAAAACCTGCTGGCCGTTCGCGAGAGCCGTGGGCCCGTGGAAACACACTTGTTGCACGCGTTTCACAAATTTCGCGTGGCGCCCTTCGCGCACGATGCGGAGGAAGTCATTTTCGACAGCTACCTCAAGTTCGCCAGCGGTGAACGTGCAACAAAACACGAGGCGCTTGGCGTTCTGGGCGATGTTCACGAAACCGCCAACACCGGCAAAACGGCCCGCAAAAGAGCTTACGTTCACGCTGCCTTCGGCATCAATCTCCACCGCGCCAAGCACGGCAATGTCGAGCCCACCGCCATCATAAAAATCAAATTGTGCCGGCTGATCAACGATGGCCTCGGGAAAATGGCTGCAGCCAAAACTCAGGCCCGAAGCGGGCACTCCACCGATCGGACCGCTCTCCACCGTGAGCGTGAATTCCTCCAACCGCCCAGTCTCGGCGGCGATCGCGGCCACAGCCTCGGGCAGGCCGATGCCAAGGTTCACAATTTCGTCGCGCCGAATTTCCATCAGCGCGCGGCGACCGATGATCTTGCGTTCCGAAAACGGCATGGTCGGGAGCGTACGGTGGCCGTTAGGGGCGGTGACGTAGGCTTCGTTAAAGTCCTCCCCAAACGTCTGCGCGTGCTGTGCCGGTTCGGCGACGACGATGAAATCCACCAATGCGCCGGGCACACGCACCGACTTCGGATCAGGAATGCGATCCACAATGCGCTCAACCTGGGCGATGACGATGCCACCATGGTTTTTCGCCGCCTGCGCGATCGGCAGCACCTCGCCGATGAGCCCTTCGCGTTCCATGGATAGATTGCCGCGGCGGTCCGCGCTCGTGGCGCGAATGAATCCTACCGTGATGGGAAAGGCGCGGTAACGCAGCCACGTTTCATCATCGAGCGTGAGGCGCTCCACTAGCTCTTCGGTCGTGCGCGCGTTCATTTTTCCTCCGCCGTTCTGCGGGTCGATGAACGAGTTCAAGCCGACCTTGGTGATGACACCTGGGCGCTTGGCGGCGATTTCACGAAGCAGCGTGCAGATGACCCCTTGCGGCAAATTGTAGGCTTCGATCTGGTTGGCGAGGGCCATGCTCCCAAGTTTCGGCGCCAGATTCCAGTGACCGCCGACGACGCGGCTAACAAGCCCAACATGAGCAAGGTGGTTCATCCCGCGTTCGCCGCGATCACCTTGGCCAGCAGCGTAAAGCAAGGTGAGGTCGCGCGGAGATTGGGTTTCAAGAAATCGCTTCTCCAATGCGGCGGTAAGTGCTTCGGGATGACCCGCGCCGACAAAACCACCAATCGCCAAGGTGGCCCCGCTGGGAATCGCGGCGACCGCCTCCGCCGCAGAAACGATTTGTGCCGCTGCTCTCATCCGCGCCAGCCTCCATTGACTTCGAGTGTTTGCCCGGTCACGTAAGCCGCAAGTGGCGAGCAAAGAAAGAGCGCCGCATTGGCGATGTCTTCAGTCGAACCAAAGCGGCCGAGCGGGACATTCTTAAGCATCTCGGCACGGACATTTTCCGGAATCGTCGCGGCCATGGAGGTTTCGATGACTCCTGGCGCGATGGTGTTGGCACGAATCCCGCGGCGGGCTGCTTCGCGGCTGATGACCCGCATCAATGCCTGCACGCCGGACTTGGTGGCAGCGTAATTCGCCTGGCCGTAAAAACCAAGAATGGCCGCGATGCTGCCCATGCTGACAATGGCTCCGCCGTCGCGCATGACTTCGAGACCGAACTTGCAACAGTGAAAAACGCCGGAAAGATTCACATCGAGCACGGCCTTCCACTCGTCGAGCGACATCTTGGCGACGGTGCGGTCGCGGAGGATGGCGGCGTTGTTGATCAGGAAATCAATGCCGTCGCAGCGTTGTTTCAAATCTTGCATCATGGCCTGGACCGATTCCGCATTCGCCACATCGGCGGCGACAACGAGTGCGCTCTGCGGGCGCAAATGGTTCAATTCCGCCGCCAAGGATTCGGCATCATGACCAGTCGAACCGAGGTCCGGATGGTTGATTGCAACAGTTGCACCGGCGCGGTGAAAGGCGCGCGCCATCTCGGCGCCGATGCCTTGTGAGGCGCCGGTGATCAGCGCGACTTTGCCCGCAAAATTGATTTCAATGCTCATGGTGATGGCAATCTTATTTTGGCAGCAGAGCAGTAAGCTCTTCATGTGGTCTGGCAATCACATGGGCTGCGACGAGCTTGCCCAAGGCTCCGACCGCCTTGCTTCCAGCATCCACAGCTGCGGTCACGGCGGCGACATCACCTTTCACAATGACAGTGACGTAGGCCGCGCCGATCTTTTCCTTGCCGACGAGCGTGACATTCGCGGATTTCAGCATGGCGTCCGTCGCCTCCAAAATGGCGGTGAGTCCCTGCGTTTCCAGAATTCCAATGGCTTGTTGTGTGTTACTCATGTTTTTGTTTTCAGGCTTGGGGTGATCGGTTGGTAAAAACTGGTCGCGACCGCCATAGAGCGGGTTTAAAGCATTTGGAAATGCAAGCATCCCGCCCAGTGCGGAATCCGGTTTTGCAATGCAGCGGACAATCGCGCTGGCGCCCAATTCCTCGGCAAGCGATTCAGCAGTGGCAAGCGCCGACTCGACGTCTGCGACATCGCCCACGAGCTTGATCATCAAATTCTCGTTGCCGGTCGTCTCGAAACCAAGCAGGCACACGCGCGCGGTTTTCAGCACCGCATCGGCGACGAGCGCCGTGATGCTGAAGAAAGGAATTTCGATTAGGCCAAGCGCGTTCATCATGTCAGGAGCACCTTATTTCTTTGAGGATTTGGATGCCTTGCCGCGCGGGATGCCTTCCGCATCATGCAGCGTGAATGCGATGCGGCGTGACGCACGTGGCAAGGCGAAGAGATTGCCACCAAGCGAGCGCAGTTTGCCGGTCACATGGAAATGTTCCGGCAGGCGAATTTTTCCGAGGTGGCTTGGCGCAGCGTCGAAGTCCAAAGTCACAGTGACCTGACCATTCTTGCCATGGGTCGCCTCAATCGAAACGCGCCCATGCGGCAGGTAAAGACCCTTAAGCGAGAGCCCTTGCGCTTCGATCCACTGCCATGGAATACCGCCCAACAGCACAGCCGTATCGCCATCTTCGAAATAGACCGACTTGACCATCATCTCGAGGATCTTGCCCGAGCCGCTGCCATTCGGTTGCCACGGAATGAAGCCGGGATTGAAGCGCGACATGCGCTCCTGCACCTGCAGGGTGTCCCGCGTCATGCCATATTTGAGGTTGGTCATGTTCGCAAGGAAGGCCTTCTTCCATTCGCCTGCTTTCAGATACGCATCCTGCCAGAGCCACTCACCGATTCCCATGTAAGCGACATCGCTGTCGATGTTACCGAGGAATTCGCCGGTGGCGCAGTGTTTCTCAAAGTAGGCGCGATAGCGGCGGAAGCGCTCGCTGCGGGCATCGAGCAGACCGGTGTAAATGAAGTGGATCGCGCCGGCCACGTTCTCGAAACCGGTATAGTAGATCTCCCCTTCCTCGCCGGTGACGATCTTGCGCTCGATGAATCCATCCTTGCGTGTCAAAGCCACGATGGCGGCCTCAATGTCGCGTTGATAAAGATCTGCTTCTCTGCTGACTTCGACAGCGCGTTCGTGGTCGATCACGGCCAGCAAATCCGCCGCCCGACGCAGACCCAGATAGGTGTAGGTGTCGGTGAACGAAACCACGCGGCCATGATCACAATCGGTTGAGTATCCGAACGGCATGAGGCCGTATCCCAAGGGACGTTTCCCAGCCTTGGAAGCCTTCCGGGTCGCCCGGATTTCCCCGATGATCCAGTCCGCCGCGCGGAGGATTTTCGGAAGGTATTCTTTGAGGAACGACCGATCGCGCGAGCAGAGATAATACTCGGCAGCGATCTCCAACGCTGAGCCCGTCGAGTTCATCCAGCGTGGACCCGTCGTGCCGACCGCGCCGGCGAGCGTCGTGAATCGCCCGTCCGGCGGAGTGCCGCCATCCTGCAGGCTGAAGATGAAGTCGAGCGCGCGACGCACCGGGGCAAAGTGACCGAGGCGGATCATCGGACGCAGCATGCAGGCTGCTTCTTGCACCCAGACGAAATGACGCTCGCTGCTTCCGCCTTGCGTCGGGATCAGATCTTGAGTACCCGGAATGCCGATGAGCATCTGCAGGATCGAGGTCTGCATCATGCCGAAGATCCTTTCCCAGTCGTTGGCGGGAAGACTCAAGCTGGTGGTCTTGCCTCGGAATGGTTTTTTGAAATGCTCCAGTGCTGCCTTGCGGGATTTCGCGCCGGTCGCCACATCGAGGGCCGCCAGATGCGAAGCACTCACCTCTTCATAATTGATCAAAAATGCCACGCTGCAGGTGGCCTTCGCTCCCGGGGCCAGCTCGGCTTGGAAGTGCAGCGCATTCTCCACCTCCTTGACGCGGTGCGCCGCGGATGGTGCGATGCCCTGACCTTGGAGCCAATAGTCGTCGTCGGTGAATGCCGATCGTTTCTCACGCACGATCTGGCAATTTGAATTTCTGAAGGTCTGCACCGAGTCCGAGAGCTTCGCTTCCCAGGCACATGAGAAATCCCCCGGAATAACACGCCCGAAGGGCTGCTTGCCGCGCAGGATTCTATCGCCCTTCAAGCGGGTGAGCGGACAGTTCTTCCATTTGCTCGCGTCCCACCAGAACGGGAAATAATGCCAGTCGAAGACATCCGCCTCATTGTAAAATCCTGGCTTTACCCGCAAGTGAGCCGTCGTGGTTTGCTCGCTCTCGCTGGTGACGGTCGCGTTGATCCAGAGCAGCGATTGGTTTTCATCCACCGGCGTCACGATGTATTCGAGTTCGTAGCGCTGTTCCCAGGCGTAGTAGGAAGCCTTGGCGACCGGGTATCGATCATCGGCCAGCGATAGTGTGCTGAAGCGCCAGTCCGGCACGAAGGGCGGATTATCGAGGGCGAACTGAACGAGGAAGACCTCGGTGGTTTTCGCATCCTCGAAGAGTTCCCCGTGCGTGCGTCCCTTGATGACCCGGCGACGGCAAACATTGAGCGCCGCATCGAGATGAACGAGATCCCGCGAGTGATGCGGCTGCAGGGGCAGATGAACGGTCAGGGGTGTCGGATAGGAAAAGAATCTCTGTGCGTCGAGAATATCAGCCCACGACTTTCCGGCGATCTGTTCGTAGGCGTTTGATGATGCGTTATCCTTAATCATAACTGTATATATATTCGTTTTATTTTAAAATCGGAGTTTGGTACAGGAGCTTGCCGCCGACGCGGATTTCCAACGGCACGAGATACTTCTGCAGCGCTGCAACATCAACTTGCACGCCGAGTCCCGGCTCATCATTCAGTCGAATCATGCCATCGGCATCGAGCGGAAAAGGATTTCCCGCAATCTCCTGTGCAAGCGATCTCGACTCGACCGGGTATTCGCAGATCACATGATCTTCAATCCCGGCGAACGGGACCACGGAGGCGGCCAGACCTAGTCCGGAGGTGAAGGTGTGGTTCACATAGGTGACGCCGAGTGCGATGGCCTGATCGGCCACTTGCTTGGCGGCGGTGATTCCTCCGATGCGCCCCGTATCCACTTGGATGAATTTGACGCCGCCCTGCCGCATCATGTGCACCGCCTGATGCGCGTTGTGCGAACCTTCGCCACCGGCCAGCGCCACGCGTGGAGACGTGCTGGCAAGCTGCCCGTATTCCTCGAGGGCATAGTTGTGGAAGGGCTCCTCGAACCAATGCACGCGTGCATCGGACAAGGCCTGAAGCCGCTCGGCGGCACTGGCCACATCTTCGGCAAAGATCGTGCCGGCATCAACGAGCAGAGTGCCATCTGCTCCCAAGGCTTCGCGTGCCGCATGCACCTGCGCGGCATCGTCTTTTGCCGTGCCGCGACCAAAGGGCCCCCACCCGAGTTTGACCGCAGAAAATCCCGCCTGCCGGATACGACTGACTTTGGCATGGGTTTCTTCGGGCGTGTCCCCAAAGAGGACCGACGCATAGGGTCGCTTGCGATAGGAATTTTCATAGCCCACCAGACGCCATGCCGGTTCACCAAGTTTCTTGCCCATCAGATCCCACAGCGCGATGTCGATGCCCGAAAGCGTGTGGTCCATCTGGAGCTGGTCAAAGCTGTTGGCCCGCACCAGATCGCCAATGCGAGCGATGTCGGAGGGATCGTCAAACCGCTGCCCCAGCACCGAGGCGAGCACCGGCTTGCAGGCGCTGTGCGACATCGGAGTAACCGCCGATGCGATCGAGGTGAGTGGCGAGGTTTCGCATTCGCCCCAACCGACGATGCCGCCGGACTCGACGCGCACGAGAAGCGCGTCCTGGCTGCCGTCCCCGACATCGAGGACCTCGGGCATTGAGAGGTAAAAGAAATCAACGGATTCAATTTTCATTTTTTCAGTGGGTGATAGTTTGGCAAACGGTGTTCGAGAAAGGTCCGCCCCCAGCGGTAGCTCGGGCGAAAGGCTTCGGCCATCGGACATCCGGCCTGGAGGCCGCGAAACCTCGCCGGCACTTCCAGGAACGCCTCAAGCTCATAGCCAAACATGGCCTTCATCCATCCGTCCTGGCTTTTGTGTGCTTTCAGCATCTTCACCTTGGTGGCGAAAACCTCCGTGATATCCACGTAGATTTCCGGCTCAAAGCCGATGCCGGCCGGCGTGTCCATGAAATAGACATGCGGGATTTTTTTGGTCGTCGGAGGTGATGCGGTTTGGATGTTAGGGATGCCGGCCATGTGGATGCATTCGTCGACGATCATGCCGCTGATCGAGTGATCCGGATTGTAATCCTGCCGCCAGTGGCAAAACACGACATCCGGATCCGCGCGGCGAAATGCCTCGATAAATGCAAGCCGTGTCTCCCGGGTATCGAAGAGGAACTCGTCGTCGAAATCGAGCCAGATCAACTCAGCACCGATCACATCCGCCCCGCACTGGGCCTCGATTCGTCGAATCGCGGCAATCTCATGCGGCGGCAAAGTGCTCGACCCGACGTTGCCATTGGTGGCCACGCAGAAGAACACCTTGTGGCCGTTCAGCGCGTAGAGCGCCGCCGTGCCGCCAGCCCATGCCTCGATATCATCCGGGTGTGCGCCAACAAATAGTACGTTCATAGTAAATCCTTTCCGGCAAAAATGTTAGAGCGAGGAAGGGGTGATCACAATGCCGTCACTGAGACGTGCGATCCCCTCGGTGTTCCACTCAAACCCATAGCCCGGACCATCGGGCACACGCAGGAAACCATCGGCATCGAGTTGCATGGGATCAGCAAACACATCGTCCATGTAGGGCTCGGGAGTGAGAAACTCCACCCAGCGCGCGTTGCCCGCAGCGGCGGTGAGATGAAGATCCGCCGCCAGCCCGACTCCGGTGTTCCAGCCATGCGGCACGACCATGATGGAGTGGTCGTCGGCATACTGCCCGATCCGATGCTGTTCGCTGAGCCCGCCGACTTTGGTCACGTCCGGCTGGATGTAATCGACCGCCCGGCGTTCGATCCATGGAAGAAAACTTTGTCTGCGGGTCAGGCATTCGCAGCCGGCGATCTTGACCGGCGAATGGCGGGTCAACTCAACGAAACCATCCAGATCATCTGGGCGGAGCGGTTCCTCAAACCAGACCACACCATAGTCAGCGAGCATTTTTGCCTTATCCAAGGCCCACTTGTAACCGTGAGGCCAATACGCATCGGATCCACCGGCATCGACCATCAATTCGCAATCCTCGCCAATCGCCTCGCGAGCGGCGCGCACTATTGCCTCATCGGTCTTCGCATCCCGACGACCGAAAGGTCCCCAACCGATCTTGAACGCGCGGAACCCGCGACCGTGCGCTGCCTGCAACTTGCCAGCCATCTTTTCCGGCTCCTCCATCAACATCGAAGCATACGGCTTGACCCGGTCGCGAAACCGGCCGCCCAGCAAGCGCCAGATCGGCTGACCCGTGACTTTTCCGAGGATGTCCCAGAGCGCCATGTCGATGCCACTGATCGTGTGCGTGACACTGCCGCCGCGGCCCTGCCAAAAGGTGTTCTGGTGCAACATCTCGGCGGTGACCAGCGGATCAATCGCGCTTGCCCCCTCGTAAAAAGGTCGCAGCAGTTGAAGCGAGGCTTCCACCAACGGTGCTGAAGTGTAAACGCTGCCGAGACTCGCGATGCCGCTGTTGGTGACCACCTCGACCAGCGTCCGCGTTTGCTCCCTTGAGCCGAAGCGCGCCGGCCAATCGGTGTAGGGAATGCCATAAAGTGGAATCGCACGGATACTTTTGATGGTGTGTTCGTTTTTCATGTCGGTGTTTGTCAGAAATTGTTTTCGCTCAAGATTCCCATGGTGATCGTCATGCGCCAACTGCATTGCGCGCCGGCAGGCAGCAAACGCGGCATGTGATGCTTGCTGAGAAAATCGGTTTGGCCGTTGGTGGGTTCCAAAGCCGCCACATATTGGAATCCCCGATAGGCTCCGCGGTTGATCCAAACACCCAAAAAAGGATTGGGGTCGGCCTCCCAGGAAATTTCGAAGTACTCGCCATTGGCTTGGCTGGCAATGCGTGCCGAACATGTTTGAAGTTTACCGGTGAATCCTTTCACCGAGGCGCCCTCGTTAGCTCCGAGTTCAAATCGGTCGAGCTCGAAGCCAGCAAATGGCGACGGCCAGGCCCAGTCGGATTCCGGTGCGTTCTCGGGCACCCCGCGCGTCCCTTCAATCTGCAGGATCCGCACTTCCTCCGGCAATTGCAGGCGATCATCGGAATTGACCCGCATCATCGGGTGAAAGGCCCATAGGTAGGCTTCGGGCTGCTCGCCCTTATTGTGGAGAACATAGTTCAGCTGCAACTGATTGCCGCGGATCGAGACCTGTCGGTTCAGCTCAAATGGGGACTGCCGGCACGTGACGGTCGTCGAAATGATCCCCCTTTCCCATGCCTGTTCATCAAGCGTCCATGGCACGCTCCATACTTCGCCATGGCATGGCAGTTGGCGGCCTTGCCATTCGCAGGCCTCGATGCTCGGGAAGCACTCGTCGAATCCGACATTCGGGCTCTCCGCAAATGAGTCGCCGTAGTCGTTCGCGAAGAGCTGCATGCTTTCATCCGGATGCCAACACCACTCGCGGCCGCTGCGGACATTTTTCAAACTCACGATGCGCGCACCAAGTTCCGGAACAATATCCACAGACAAAAAGGCATTGGAAAGCCGCCGGGCAGAAAAACCGGAATGACTGACATGTGACCTTTCGAAGTCGGTGTTCATGGGGAATCAGAACTTGATGCTCAAACCACCATCCACCGTCAGTGTGGCGCCCGTGCTGTAAGTATTGCGCGGATTGGCGAAAAACAGAATCGCCTCGGCGACTTCTTCCGGTTGACCCGGGCGAAGCAACGGAACGCGCGGGCGCTCGGGATTGAGGAAAAACTGCTTGCACCACTCGCTTTCCAATTCGTTCACACCCGATGCAAAACTCATCGGCGTGAGCACAAACCCAGGAGCCACAACATTGACCAAAATCCCATGCTCAGCCCATTCGCAGGCCAAACTTCGGGCCAACTGGTTGATGGCAGCCTTGGCCATGCCGTAGGGCGTGCTGCCGGGTTCGGCCAGTTCGGCGAGAATCGAACTAACGATCACGATACGACCACCACGCCCGTCACGAATCATCCTGTTTCCAGCCGCACGGCATGTATTGACCATGCCCCACATGTTTACCTCGATCATTTTCCGCCAACTCTCAAGCGGGTCGGCAAGCGGATCAATTGCATAACTCACCGCCGCATTGCTGACGAGCACATCCAACGCAGGCATGGACTCGACGAGCCGTTCGAGGTCCGTGGCATGGGTGACATCACAAACCCGCGCCGTGCATGAACTGCCGATCATCGATGCGGCTTCATCGAGAGTCTCAGATGTGGTGCCAACGACCCACACACCGGCACCCTCCTCGGCAAAGCGCCGCGCCGTCGCCCGGCCAATGCCGGTTCCCCCCCCAGTGATCAGAACTGTTTTTCCTGCAAGGATCATGATGCCCCATGATTCACCATTTACAGGAATCTGGAATGGCGTAACCTGCCTCACCCATGGCAATTCCTGCAAATGAGCCACCGATGCAACTCGGCGGACACCTCGAGAAATCCAGGCAGAACCTGCAGGCTTGGCTGCACTCTGCCAATTCCGGAACCACGACGTTTGCCGTCACCCGCTGGTGGCAGTCCTGCTGGAAATGGTGGGTGCTGGATGTCACGCGCTCAGACCAACCGCAACGCATCAATGGTGGCGCGGAGTTCATTAGAAAGGCGGGAATGGTGGCGCTCTACCGGCCCAATCTGCGGTTTGAGGAATGGCAGGAAGAGGGTGGCTCGGCCCACGAATCATGGATCCTGTTTACGGCCAGCGGGCCGATGCTGCGTGCGCTGAACGCCCTCACCAACCCTCACGGTTACTGCCACTTCGTGGATCCTGAATCGATCGCTGCCCAGCGCATCGGACAAATCAGCCGGGAGCTTTTTAGCCGGCAATCGGGCTTCGAGTGGCGTGCTCAGGCCGTCTTTCTCGATCTGCTGGCGGTGGTCGCCACGGCCAAACCCACCGCACCGCACCTGCACATCATTCGCACCGCCCAAGAGATCCCCGTAAAACCCAACCTCCAATCCAAGGTCGAGAAACATATCCGCTCCCGCATCGCCGAGATGCTGACCGTGGCAGACCTTGCGCGACATGCTGGTCTCGGACTTTCCACCTTTGCCCACACCTATCGAAAACTTTCCGGTGAAACTCCTTATCAAACGATTGTCCGTCTGAAAATGGAGGCCGCCAAACGCCTGCTCCAGCAGGACGGCCTCTCCGTGAAGGAGACTGCCGCCCGGCTCGGCTTCTCAACCGAGTTCCAATTCTCCCGATGTTTCAAGCGCATGGAAGGGCGCTCCCCCACCGCTCATGTGCGCGCCATGACGGAAAAAGGCGGAACCGGCCCGGTCGTCTCGAACCAGGAAAAGTGACGGCCCGATCTCCAGGCCGGATAGCCCGCACTAATCCACAGCCCGCGGGCGGGCGACGAAGTGAGTGCTGCCCGGATGCCACTCGGCGAGGATGCGGTAACTGGCCAACCCGGTGGCGGTCGACTGGGTCGCGGCGAGCAGGCTCCTCGCCAGCGCTTGACCGAAACGGCGAGGCGAAGTTTCCATCCGGCTCCAATCCACCGTGCCGTGCCGTTCAAAACCCTCGTTCCAGTAGGTTACCACGCCCAGATCGCGCCCCGGTACGATGCCGCGTTTTTCGAGTTCCTCCGCCACGTGCGGGAGCAGTGTGTCGTCTGCGATGTAGATACCATCGGGAGGAGAACCCGAATCAAGGAACTCTGACAACGCCTGGCGGACCTCCTTGCGATTCGCCTTGATAAAGCGCGCCTCATGATAATCCGCCACCCCCGCCTCGCGCAGGGCCCGGGAATACTGGAACAACTCGAAATCGCGGTCCCGCTCCTTGCCGGCGTAGGCCAGCATCGCCACACGTCTGCACCCGCCCTCCAGCAACGCCTGCGTGCCGCGTTCCGCTGCCTCGAGGCAATCCATGATCATGCCCGGATGATGTCGCAGGGGGCCGGAGAATCCGAAACTGAACCACGGCTTGCCCGTTTCGCTGAACTGCTGCTCGAAAATCTTATCAAACGGACCCATTACCCAGTAACCGTCGACCGGCTCTTTCGCGACTCGTTGGGCGATCACTTCGGGATCAAGCACGCGGCCCCGGGAATCGACAGCCGAGCGCATTTGCATCCGATGCCCTGCAGGATCAAAGACATCTTTGATCCCGACTGCTATGCTTTCGAGCACGGGCAGCGCTGTCGTGGTATCGCCCCACATTTGAAAACTCAGATTTTGATGACCTCGCAGCGGTTTGCGACGTGAAGCAACATCCCCCTCCGGGGCAAGAATGTCCGCAACGCGGATTTTTTTAAAAGAGGCCACAGCTCCACCCATGAGCTTTGCCTGCGGCACAGTCCGAATGAATGTGCCGCTGCCATGGCGCTTGTTGAGAATCCCCATCTCCACCAACTCGTCGAGGGCCTCGCAGACCTTTGCCTTGTCGACTTTGAAAAGCCCGCCGAGATCACGCACCGGCCGCAGTCGAAGGCCGGCACGCACACCACCGCTGGAAAGTAGGCGGAGAATCCCGGCCGCCAGATCACTGGCGGAGATTGAGTGGTTGGGAGCCTCCGGGGCCCCCTCATTGGCTTTACGCACGCCCATGGCAGACACAAGAGGCTGACCTTCGCCATGCATGGCTGTCGAGCCGAATGTGGAGCCTCGGGGCGTACTCGCGACCAGTCCATCTTCCATCTCCGATCCTCGACACACCTCTCTCATAGCACGAAAAAAGCGCCCGCCGAGTTCATCGACGGACGCATTTTGAATGAAGACACCCTCCAATTCACCGCGCTCAGACGCTACGGCGGCGGAGCAAGGTCAGGGCCCCGATGCCACCCAAAAGCATCGCAACGCTTGAGGGCTCGGGAATGGGGGCAGCGGTGAAGTCGAGCCGCACGTTGTCGTAGGAGACGTTTTGGTAGGTGCTGCCATTTTGATTCCCTTTCAGGACAATGGCAATCGTATCACCGATGAAGCTCTCTGTTCCGTTCAGAGCCAAGGTGTAGTTGTAGGTGGCCAGAGAACCGTTGTGGTTCTTCACCAATACAGATGTTGCAGCAGCCCCGACACTGTAATTGTAGCCATATTCAGCTGCATTAAACGAGAGCAGTTGGAATTCAGCAGTCGCATTCTCGCCATAATTCGCGAAACCCGTTGCCATACCAACATCGACCGTCAGTGTATAAGTCCCAGCAGCGAAGGACGCTCCGGTGTTTTGATAGACCATGACATCGCCATCGGCAAAGGGCTCGAAGAGGAGAAACTGATTCCCCGTGACGTTTGACGCGGTGATGCTGCCATTCTTGTTAATTAAGTAAGTATTGGCGCCGGAGATATTCCAACCATGGTTGACCAAGCTGTTGCCCCCGGCAAATTGCCCGACTCCTATAAATTCCGCTGTCACGGGACTCTCGAAGCTGTGATTCTGCACAATAATCGACACGGCGTGGGTGGTGGATACGGTGCCAAGCAAGGCCGTGGCCAGTGCGATGGAACTCAAACAGGAATGGGAGCGTGTATTTATTTTCATGGGTACTGTGGGGTTTTGTGGCTTTATTGTTTTTTGTTTCATTTGTTATTTGGGTATTTGATTGGAAGTATGGTTTTTCCGAGCATCAAGGCGTCACCTTGAGGCGGGCGAATTTTTTACCAGGACCGGTCAGGGTGTAGGCAACCGAACCGGAAGTATTGACCAGATTGGCATCACCACTGGCGGGAACATCGCTCCAGTTCACCAAGTCGGTCGAAGTTTGCACCACGAACTTGCTGCCGTAGTCCGAGCTCGGGATGTTGCCACCATTGGCCCAAGTCACCGTGTTGCCCACGAGGCCCGGGTTGGCAGTGAAGCCAGTAGCGGCGTTCATGAAGAACTCCACACCGTTGGCGACGCCATCATTGTCGTAGTCGAGATCGGCGGCCTGACCACCGGCCCTGACGGTTGCCCATGATTCGTAGGCGCTGCCGGTGCCGGTGTTGGCAGATGTGATCTCAAAGCTGTTGATGTCTGCCGAGAGGGTTGCCGGGGTGGCTCCGGTGTTGTCCCATGAGACGATTGCCGCTCTGGTGAAGGTCAGAATGCCAGTGGCGGTGTAGGCTGCCACCTGAGCGTCGTCCTGGAAGTACCTGATGATGGTTTTTGAGCCGGTGTTATCCACCTCGACGGCCAGGGTGCGGTTTGCTTCGGGGCTGAGCGGGGAGCCAGTCACCACATATTGCGCATCAGGTCTGAAGATGGAAACATCCGATAGAATGCTCGCTTTACCCATCAAATTCCAGAGGTCCGTGGAGGTGCCAATCGCCAGTCCGACAAACTGACCCTCGGTATAATCGAGATTGAGGGTAGCCCGATATTTCGCCCCTGCGCCGGTTCCACCGGTGATGTAACTGTTGAGCGGCACGGAACTGGCAAAGCCCATGCGGGTATCGACAACTCCGTCAATGTATGAACTGGTGCGATTGATGATGCCGCTCTGGGCGAGATTGACCCTCTGGTCTCCCCATGTGGGATCCAGCGATCCATCATCATTCACCCAAGGGGCACCCATCGGTGCGCTCGAAGTGCCGGTGAAGGCCTGGTTGAACACGGAGGCAAGCGGCGTGGAGGAAGGTTGGGGACCATAGAGGCGCACATTGTCCATGGAAACATTCTGTGAAGCACCATTGACCGTGGCGCTGGCACCCAATTCGATCACTAGGGTCTGGCCGATCCAGGGCTCATTGCCTGCCGCATTCAGCGACACGCTGTAAGTGCGGTAATCTCCAAAGTGACCCCACATCGTGGATGAGGAGACCGTGGTGGTGGCCAAAGGGGTATAGTTGGTGCCATCGAAGGCAAACAACTTGATAGCGGCATCGCCGTTTCCGGTTGAGGTTGCGAAGCCACTGGACTGTCCGATATCGACGAGAAGGTTGTAGGTGCCGGTAGAAAGAATAGCACCCGTATTCTGCCAGACTTTGGAACTGCCATCGGCCCAAGGCTCGAGGAAAAGCGACTGGTCGCCGGTCACGCCGTTGATGGTGGTGAGTTGACCGCTTTTGACGACATAAGTGTTTGGACCGTCGATATTCCAGCCGGTCAAGCCGGCACCAACGATGGTATAGTCCGCCGTCACCGGCTTCTCAAAGCTGGAGTGAGCGACCGGGAGAGGGAGTCCCGGAGCATTCACCGTGAGGGTTGCGGCGCTGCTCGTCACGTCTCCATCATTGTTGGATACAACAACGGTGTAGCTGCCGGCATCCGAGGATTGGGCACTTGGTATGGTGTAGGTGGAATCCACAGCACCATCGATATCAACATCATCTTTCTTCCACTGGTAGGTGAGATCAGCTCCGGTCGCCGTCACGCTGAGTGTGGCGACACAGCCCTCAAGCACAGACTGGTTTCCGGGCTGGGTGGAAATCACCGGTGGTGCCGGCGGCAGCTCCACGAAGTCGAGCCGGACATTGTCGTAGGAGACGTTTTGGTTGGTGCTGCCATTTTGATTCCCTTTCAGGAGAATGGCAATCTCGTCACCGATGAAGTTCTCGCTTCCGTTCAGGGTCAAGGTGTAGGTGTAGGTGGCCAGAGAACCGTTGTGGTTCTTCACCGAGACCGATGTTGCGGCAGCCCCGACATTGTAATTGTAGGATCCATTAAACGAGAGCAGTTGGAATTCAGCAGTCGCATTCTCGCCATAATCCGCGAAACCCGTTGCCATACCAATATCTACCGTCAGGGTATAAGTCCCGGCGGCGAAAGTCGCTCCGGTGTTTTGATAGACCATGACATCGCCATCGGCAAAGGGCTCGAAGAGGAGAAATTGATTCCCCGTGACGTTTGACGCGGTGATGCTGCTATTCTTGTTAATTAAGTAAGTATTGGCACCGGAGATATTCCAACCATGGTTGACCAAGCTGTTGCCCCCGGCAAATTGCCCGACTCCTATATATCCCGTCGTCCCGGGACTCTCGAAGCTATGGTTCTGCACGGTAATCGGTGCGGCATGGGCGGTGAGACCCGCGGCGATTGAGGCCGCGGCGAGGGTAAACGAGCGCCGTAAACGGCGGAGTGGTTTATGGTTTTTCATGGGATATGTTGTTTGGTTGTTTTGGTTGTTTTGTCGGTTTTTTCTGTGAAGCCCGCATGCGCAGGCCAAATATGCTACATAATCAGTTAGGGAAAGCCGCCGCGATTAGTGCCCGCGGCGTCATAGAAGAAGTCGGTGCGTTTGGTAGACCAGGCGCCACTTCCATCGACCATCAGGAAGTTGGCGCCGCCGGAATGCCGACGGACACCCATGTCCTGGCCACCGAAATAGCCGTCGCTATTGGGGACATAGACCCAGTAAGTGGCGTCTGTAAGAAGCACTGTTGAAGCCGGCTTTTGCACCGCTGCGAGTCTAACTCCGGTGGCAGGTGCCTGGCGGGAGCGATTGAGAAGCTCGTTCATTCCGTAGTTGAGCCCGCCACCGGGTTTGGCCTTCCATTCTGGCCGCGTGTCGGCCGGACAATGAAAGTACGAAGGCGAGGCCTTTTTGGCATCTATAAGGTATTCAGGTTCTATCAAATTAAACCAATAAGCCCCTCTACCGAAGTCGTCGCTGCCAATGAACGGGAGGGAGCCCCCATTCTCGGCAGCATATAGGTTGATGGAAGCACCGAGCTGGCGGAGATTTCCCGAGCATTGAGCCGTGCGAGCTTTCTCCCTCATGCGGTTGAACATGGGTACCAGTATGGCGGCGAGGACCGCGATGATCACGATGACGACCAGAATCTCCGTGAGAGAGAAGCCCCTGCTAGCCCGGCTTCCGTCCAGGCGACGAAGGCCTGCAGACGGGATCTGCGGTGCGGTGGCGGCAATTGGTTTGAACATGGGATGGGTAAATTTGGTTTCGATGGAGCGTCATTCCACCCGGATGTCGCGGGTGAAGGCGGAGTTCCCGCCGGCGTCACGGCACCAGATGGTGCATTGGCCGGGCTTGAGTGCCTTGAAGACGCCGGTTTTCGGATCGATCGTCCCGGCGGGGAAACCGACCACCGACCAGCGAAGGAAGGTCTGCTTTGTGGAGATCACGCCACCGCTTGCCTTGAACTCCAAGGTCTCGCCGACCTTGATGCTGGTATTGATATCGGGTTCGATGGTTGGCTTGCTCTCGTAATCCTCGATGAGGCGGATCATGCGGCCCTCGCCGGGGCGCAGGTCGAGATCCAGCGTTACCTCATTGGCGGTGCCGGGTGCCAGCACGGCATTGGTCGCGGGATCCACCGCCAGCCAACGATTGGCCGTAACCGACTTCGGAAGCTTGGCCTTGACCGCGACACGTGAGTTGCCGATTTCCTCGCAATTGCGGTTGACCACGATCAGGTAGGAGGTGCCGTTGCTGTCACGAAGTGTCTCGACCAGAGCGTTGGGATAATAACGACTTCCGCCGCCGGTGGCCGTCGCGATGTTTTCCACGACCTTGGAATCGAGCAGCACATCGGTGAGCGGGGCGACGGCGGCGATGATGGATTTGATCTCGGGAAACATTTGCACATGGTCACCGGTGTGTCTCAGGTACTCGTAACCGAACCAACCAAGCCCCGTGCTTCCTTGCGACAATGCGATCCACGCCTGACAACGGGCCTCGGCCACCGTGGGAATCCGCCAGTCCCAGCCCGGCTGGATTCGCTCCCGGAAAACCTGGAGCCATGGCCACATCCGGCGCTCACCGATCATCGGACGGACTTCGCGGTATTGATCGACGATGTCCACCTTGATCCAATCTTTGTCTTTCGGTTTTTCGGCTGCGACCGCGGCCGCGCCCTGCTGGAACCCGGGCAATCCGGCCACATTCGCGGCGTCGGCCAGCTCGCCTTGGGTGGGGGTCACGCTACCATGCGGACTTTTGAAGGCGCTGGAGCGGAAATCGCCTATGCCGACCTTGTAGGGACTGTTCCAGAACGGATAGACCTCTTGCAGGAAAACGGGTTCCTTGATGATCTCGAGCCACGGTTTCACATCTCGCTCCGTCACTGACCACACCCCCTCGCAAAAGGAAGGCGTGTCGGGATCCATTTCGACGAAGAGCTGTCTCAGCTTCTCCGCCACCATCATCACGTTCCTGCCCTTGACGTTCGGCTCATCTCCGCACCACCAGGCATAAAGCGAAGGATGCTTGTTCGCCTCGGCGACAAATGGAGCAAGCTTGGCTTTGAGCTCCTCCCTTCTCGCGTCGAAATCCTCAGGAGTCTTGATGTCAGCGAGAATCTCGGTCTTCACCAGTGGAGCCAAGCCGACCAACACCTTGAGCCCGAGCTTGTCCGCGAGGGTGAGCATGGATGAGAGCGAGCGCGGCTCCGGCGAATCCGGCGCGAGCTTGGAATCCGCATTGGCGATGACGAAGTTGATTCCCAAGGCCTTGATATCGTCAGCCATCGTCGGCTCATACATCCCCTTGTCGGTCAGGCAGCCTTGATACCACATGCCGAAGGGGAAAAAGTTCCGGATGCTCTCCGGGATGTTCTCCGTAGCCTGATCCGCGAAAGCAGATCCGGCCATGACGAGCGAGGAAAGCATCGCGAGTGTGGATACCCGACCCTGGGGTCGAGCGCGTAACAGAGTGGCTCCGCGACGAGCGACGGGCGCGGATAAAGGCTTGAACTTGGGGCGTACTGTGAATTTCAGAATCATTGTCATTTAAGGGGAAATAGAGACACTATGTCGAAGTGTCTGTGAATGTGTCGCATGCCGATTGGGGGTCGTCAAGATACAAAATAAAAAAAAATTCTGAATCAAATCCGTGGTCCAATGGGATGAGGTGGGCTTACGGGGATTCGGGGGAGCGCGACATTTTGAGCCGCAGAAAGCGAGATGGCCGGGGCGGCACCGATACCGCCTCATCGTAAGTCACCACGGAGCCGACCATGCCGGGATCGACCGCAACATCAGTCCATGGAGATGGTGGAACGATATGGTTCAACCTGACGTTGTCGAAGGAGACGTTTTGCGCGATTGAAGGCGTCGTTGTTTCCGACCGGAGAAACACGACGATGTCCTGGCCCAGGAAGCTTTCGTCGCCGGTCAAGGGCAGGGTGAACTTGTAAGTGCGCAAAGAACCATTGTGAGATGCCAACGCGGCCGCGCTGACCTGCGTCGGCTCCACTCCAAGTGCAGTCGTCCAAAGCGATGCGCTATCAAGCGCCGCAAGTTGGATTTCGGCCGTGGCATCTCCACCTCCAGTGAACGCACCGGCAGCATACCCGATGTCGACGGATAGCTCGTAAGTGCCCGCGGCAAACCTTTGGCCTGTGTTCTGCCAGACGTAGGAGTTGGGGCCATCCGCGAAGGGCTCGAGGAAGAGGAACTGATTTAAACTCGTCCCGGATGCCGCGATGCGCGATGTCCCGCCATTCCGGACAATGTAACTGTTGCCATCGGGCGGCGCATTCCATCCCGGCAAACCAGCGTTCACGCCCACATAATCCGCTGTCACTGGGTTCTCGAAACTGGAATTGCTGATGGCGATGCTGTTGGTTGTTGGAGCAGGCGGGCCGATTCGCTTTAGCCGGACATTGTCAAAAGAAACGTTTTGCGCCTGGGACGCCGTTGTCGTCGCCGACTGAAGGAAAACGGCAATCTCCTCGCCGATGAAGCTTTCGTTTCCGGTCAAATTCAAGGTGAAGCTGTAAGTCCTAAGCGAACCATTGTGTCCCGCCAAGGTAGTTGCGCTTACGGTCGTCGCAGGCACGCCGAGGTCGTAGCCGTAGGTGCTGCCGTCATAGGCCAACAGCTGGAAGTTGGCGGTAGCATTTCCACCATCGGTGCCAAAACCCAAACCATACCCGATATCGACCGTCAGGGTATAAGTTCCCGCGGCGAATACCTCGCCGGTCTTCTGATAGACATAGGAATTGCCGCCATCGGCCCAGGGCTCGAAAAAGAGCACCTGATTCTCGGTCACACCGCTCGTGAAGCTTACCAATCCGCCGTTCTTCACGACATAGGTGTTCACGAATTCTGGGGCAGACCAACCGGGCAAGCCCCCATTATTGATGCTCACATAATTCGAAGTCACTGGGCTCTCGAAACTGGAATTGCTGATGGCGATGTCTGTGGTTGAAGTGCCGTCGGCAACGAGCGTGTCGGCACCCTGAACTGCATAAATCACGTCTTCCCGCTCCCGGCGAAAACTCAAAGAGAGAACACGACCGCCGGGGTTTGTGGCTGAGGCCACCACGGGCGAAGGACGTGAACTGGCGTCCATCGGATTGCCGCCTAGAGAATACTCCGTGAGGTTGTCCAAACCATCTCCATCCGCGTCCGCCTGTGGCGTCGCAGATTTGGTTCCCCATGCAATGGCCCGCGCCCAAACCGAATACTCGTCGGCCGAATCATAGTAGACGCCGAGATTGTTGGCGACGTAGCGCTCGCTGCTGCTGGGAGAGTTCAGCAATTGAACCTGCGAGTTCGAGGGATTCCTCCAGGCCATCGTAGTTGAGCCGCCGCCGTCCATGTTGATTCCGTTCCGCGCCCCGAAATACTGCAGATAGGCACCGAGTTCCGTTGTGGTAGCGCCGGCCGAGGAGGTCTGCCTGCCGTCGATCGTCAGAAGATAGACGTAGCGCCCGTCCTGCGATAGCCCGATGCCCGTCCGTGGATGCAACTCTGTGTCGTTGGCGATGGGCGGCTCCTCCGACGTCGTGGGGATGCCGCTTGCCAGGACGAATCGACTGCCCAAGCCGCTTACCGCAGCCCGCGTGTCAGCGACCGTCATAGTGAGGCCCGTTGTCCTCTGCATCCTCGCGACACCGGTCATGCTGAGCAGCAAAGAGGGAGTCCCCTCGGGAACAGAGACCAGCTGACCATCCGAAATCGCAAGCCCATAGACGTTCAGGGCTGTTGACCAGCTCACAATCGTGGAGGGAAACCAGGGATTCGCGTTGATCGCCACCACGAGGGGCTTCGCCGTATTCTGCGATTCGGTGATGAACTGCCTTGTTGTTTTGGAGAGCGTCTCGACAGAACCACCCTCGGCGGTGGTGTGAAAGCGCAGACCCGGCATTGTGATGTCGATCTGGAGGCAGTTGATCTTCATTGTCCTCGGGCTGGTCACGGCGATGTTGGCCCGCTTGATTCCGGGGTAATTTCCCAGTTGTTGGATACTGCTCCAGTCGAAAGACCCCTGCTGGCCAAGAGCCGTCACCGTTGGCAACAGCGCAAAGAAAAGGGTCAGCGCAAACAACAAAATAGCGCGCAAGGGATGATGTGTCGTCACGGATTTCCTCTCAAGTTGATCATGTTGTTTCATGGTGTGGAACCGACCGGGCCGACGCGTCCGGAACCAGGTCGAGACGATGGATCCCCGAGGTCAATTCGCCACAGCCGTTCGCCTCAAGGCCCGTCTTAGAGGCATCTATTGCCCGCCATCCACTCCTCTCAAGTAGGAGGGAGGCGGTCGTGTTGAAGGGCACCCCGACGGTCAACTGCCTGCGGTCGCCGTCGGAAGTCCAGGCGACCGAAATGCGTCCGTAAGGTCCTTCGTAGGAGACATCCAGTTCGCGCAGGCCGGAGTTGAGGCCGGGGGCGATGAGGAAATGCTTGAATCCGGCGCCGGAGGGATCGGGGCGGATTCCTGCCAGGCCTTCGAAGAACCATGCTCCGATCGGGCCCATGCAGGAGGGCATAAAGGCCAGATCGCCGCGCCAGTTTTCCATCAACAGCGGAAAGCCAAGCGTATCGATCACGTGCAGCCATCCGGGGTAATCGGGCTGGGTGGCAACCTTCATCGCCACATCGGATCTTCCGGAGCGGCTCAGTTGCAGCAGCAGGAAGAGCGTCCCGATGAAGCCGGTGCTCAGGTGGTTGCCATGCTGATCGAGGTTTTCCAGCAGTCGTTGCAGGGCTTTTTCGCGCAGCGCTTGGGGCACCATATCGAAGTAAAGCACCATCGCGTGCGCCGTCTGGCTATCGGCTGCGTAACTTTCCGTTCCTTCGTTCCAGAAAGTCTTGTGAAACGATCGAGCCACCGATTCACCAAGCTGCGCGAACCGTTGCACGTCCCCGGTGTGGCCCAGAATCTTCGCGGTTTCGGAAAGGATCCGGCAGTAGGCCGAATAGGCAAGCGTCGAGGTCAGCGGAACCGGCGTGCGGGTCGGAAAACCCACCGTGTTGTTCACCGATCCGATTTCCATCCAGTCCCCGAGTCCCCAGCGGATGATGCCATCCTCGGCGATCGTCTCAAGGTAACCGACATACCGCTTCATGGCGTGGTAACCATCGGCAAGAATCCGCTCATCCCCGCAGTGGAGGTAATGCCACCATGGGAGAAGAACGACGCACCCGCTCCACCAAGGACAATTCCAAGAACCATCATAGGTCCAACCGGCAGTCGGGACAATCGGCGGAATGAAGCCCCTTTCATCCTGCGCCTCGATGAAGTCGCTAAACCACTTCCGATACATCGGCCCGGAATCGGTTAGATAGAGTGCGGTCTGCATCATGTTCTGCGCGTCCTGGGTCCAACCCATTTTCTCGCGCAGGGGATCGAGCGGGTGGTCGAGGCAGTAACTCCGGTGAGTCTGCATGAGCGCCTTGAAGATCCGCTGAAGCCGCTCGTCGGAGCTTTGAAACGTGCCTGTCTGAGGCATCGAGTTGTAAACCTCCACCGCGCGGATGTCATCGGGATCGGGCTTGGCCTCCAGGCCGTCGATGCGCAGTTCGTTGAAGCCGAAATGACTGAAGCGGGTTTCAAATTCCTGCTCGCCGGCATCACCGAGCGTGAAGCGGTTCACCTGGTAGCGGCCGATGGCATGCGTGGAAACGCCGTCGTGGGTGAGGGTTACGGTTTTTCCGCGCTCACCGCGCAGGCGGATCTTCGTCCATCCGGAAATCGGTCGAGCAAAGCGCACCAGCCAGGAGCCATCCGGGCCGGGCAGGATGGAAACCGGCGCGAGTTCGCCGGCTTTTTGGAGAGGGTAGCCGCGCTTGGCGCGGAGCTTTCCTTTTGGAGCGGTCACCTCATTCGCCGACTGCCAGCGATCGCCATGACGGCTCGGTAAGCCCCATTCGGGAAGCTCCAAGCGCGCATCATAATCCTCACCACCGCGCGGACCACTGTAGGTGATGGGGCCGCGCGCGACTTGCCATGTCGTATCCGAGACAAAGCTCGCCTGCTCACCATCCTTCGTTTCAATGAGCCCCTCCAAAAGCATCCGCGGCGCCTTGCGCCATGGTGCGCGTTCGCTGCCTGTGAGATCGGGACTCGAACTGGCAAACCAGCCGTTGCCCAGAATCACGCCGATGGCATTGTCCCCCGGCTGGAGGTAAGCGGTAAGGTCGTAGGCATTGTAAACCACCGAGTGGTCGTAATTCGTAAAGGGAGGAGCGAGTTGCGCATCCCCCACCCTTCGGCCGTTCACATACAACTCGTGCAAGCCCAGCCCGCAGAGCCAAACCGAAGCGCGCGCCATGCCCTCCGGACATTGAATCGTTTTTTGCAGGTAGAGCGCCGCATACGAGGTATCCGATCCCGTATTCTCCCGGAGCTGGCGCACCCGCTCCTCGATCACCGCCGCAGGTTCCCAGTCGGTCAGGTGGCGGGCCAACCAGTCAAAATCCTGACTGTCCACGACCTGCACCGGCTTGAGCCGGGCAAGATCCTTCCCGCCGGACATCACCCGCAATTCGCGCATCGCGATCACGAACTCCCCTGCCCTCGTCGGGTTCGGGACTTGGCGCGTGACCGTCACGCGAACATAGCGCCCGCTCACTCCACTCACGGAAAACCGCTGCTCCTTCCCGCCAGGCCGCGGGTAGTCCGTGGCGCGGCAGTCGGCGATCAGGCGACGCTCGCCTCGGAAGTGCTCGTCGTCCGCCGTCTCGATGATGAACCGCTCGGGAAACCCGAAATCAACGTGCGCATCGAGCGAAGCAGGAACGAGCACCACCTCCTCGAAAGACTCGGTTTGCAACAAATCGACTTGGAACCATTTGGAATCATCCGCCGCAGTGGCCCCCACTGATTGATAGCCGGACTTCGGACTGTAATCGTAAAATGAGTGCGGAGTCGGCACCTCCTCACAATCACCAATCCACTCGCCCGTCCATTGCTGCCGGTCGTAAAGTCCGGTCTGAAATGTCTGGACCTCGCTCCACTCGGAAACTTCGTTGGCCGCATTCCAGATTCGCACCCGCCAGCGGCAGGTCGCCCGCGGCGGCAGCGGATTTCCACCCCATGGCACCCAGAGCGACTGCGAGCACTCGACCCGTCCGCTGTCCCAATCCGGCGAGGAAAAACCGCCTAACATATCCGAATGCGCCGCTTGAACCTGATAGGCCTGTTGATAATCCCCGTTGTGCGCGTTGCGGACTTTCCAGGAAAGCCGGGGCTGCGGATTGTCGATTCCCAAGGGGGAGAGCTCCCCCTCACACAGGCAGTCAAATATTTCGAATTTCATAGGGATCATTGATTGGAGAACTGTTGTTGTGATTCACTTGATCTTGCCGATTCTGATGACAGTGAAATTGCCGGCCGCGGGCGAAAGTGTGAACCTCCAGCTGTTCGCGCCGAGCTTGGCAGATGTGACGGAAACCTGTCCTTCCACATCGGCGACATTGTTGATTGCAATTGTTTTACCACTGAACGTGGTGTTGACCGTGATCTGCATGGTGCTGAACGCCTCGTGATTTCGATTCACGACAATCAGATACAGCGTGCCGTCGGATGCCTCGAATGTCCCCGCCACGCCGTTTGCGTAAAACCCACTTCCCCCACCGCTCACAGTGGTCGCGAGGTCGATCGGCAGCGTTTCCTGAAGAATCGGCCCGATGGCATCCCGCAAGCGCGCGGCTAATTTCGCAAGCTCGGGCATGAGCGCAGGATAGTCGCCGTAATACACCATGGTGGAATACTCGAAGAAAAATGCCCCGCGCGCGGATTTGGCGAGAGCAATGCCAGTCATGCACTTCAGTTCTTCGGCACTAGGCGCCCGCTGACTCCAACTCTGCGTCGGCCAACGATGCGATTGAATCACCGGCCATATCGCCACATTCCCACCCACGGAATCATACAGGTTGCTGTAAGCAGCCGTGAGGTCGATGGGGTTGTTGAAATCGGGGAAACTGGCATGGCGATAATCCCCATGCCCACTGAACCAAGGATAATCCCATAACGGATAAGCTTCAGGCGCGGCGATGCTCATGCCGATATCGTTCACGACACTGTTTAACCTGCCGCCGCTAAAAACTTCGGCCGTAAAGCTGATGCGGGATGGATCCAGTTCTTCAAGGATCGACTTGACCTGTGAGGCCACATCGACCCAATCCACATCACTTTCATCATAATATGTCGCCGTCGCCGGTTCGTCCTTCAGATAATACATCAACAGTGAGGGATGCGACTTTGCCTCCTCCACAAAAGGCTGCAACGCCGTCTTCTTTTGCGCATAGGTCATGCCCGCAAAACCCGGCGAATCGATGAGGGGCGAAAAACCAAGAATCACCTTCAAGCCCAGCGCATCCGCCTGATTCATCACCCTCCGCAATCCTCGGGACTGTGTGCTGTCAGCCGCCTGTCCGGTATCGAAACCAGCAACCACGGTATCGAAGTTTTTCGACTTCACATCCTGCGCGATGGTCGTGCCTGCGGCTCCGGGAATCCACGGGCCAGTCTGGTCGATCCACGAGCCGGAGGTCCACATCCCGGTGGGAAATTTGAAATAATTCGCGAGTGAGATGGAGTCCACATTCGCCACGGCCTGTGAGTTCTGGAGGCTGATTTCCACGCCTGCGATGCCGGCAACAGCCGCGCCGTGGTCCACCTGCTGGATCGGAACCCAGCGTGTCGCGCCATATGTCCTGCCGTAACAAGTGGCACTCTTCGCGGACAATATGATCTTCATCTCAAAAACATCACCGGCAGGAAGCGCTGCCGAGTGAATGGAAGCCCCCGCGATCAGACTCCACAGATTGGTGCCACCAATCTTCGAGACCTGCATGCCCCAGATTTGCCCGTTGCTGGAGGACATCTCCACCCGCGCCATGCTCGAGGAATCCGCTCCAGTCGCTGACGCCCGCAGCACCGCGGTAAGCGCCACTTCCTTGCCGACCGGCAGGGTGACTGAATTTGCGAGCATCTTGCGATACCGAGCGGTGTTAGACGACGCAGCCGTTCCAGCGCAAAACGCGGAATCGATCGTGTTGGAGTCCATCGTGATCGGTTGGCTGGCGAGGTTTGTCCAACCGAGCGATGTGATGTCGGAACCGGATGTTCCATCAAAGCCCTCCCGCAACCGCGCTCCGTCCGGCGGTGTCCAGTCAAGCCGCACATGGTCCATCGACACGTTCTGCCAGAGCCCGCCCACGGTACCGCTGGCTCCCAGACGAATTGCCACGGTCTGACCTATCCACGACTCCTTGCCGGTGACATGCAGCCGGCAAATATAGGTGCGGTAGTTGTTGTAGTGACTCCACAGCTTGGATGAGCTGACAACCTTGGCACTCACCGCAGTGTGTGTCGAACCGTCGAAGGCGAGCAACTGGATGCTGGCATCGCCGTTTTGTCCGTCCGTCGCGAAACCTGAGGAGATGCCGACATCGACCGAGAGCGTGTAGTCGCCCTTCACGAAGGTCGCGCCCGTATTCTGCAATACATGCGAATCACCATCGGCATAGGGCTCGAAAAACAGCGACTGGCTGCCGGTCACGCCGCCTATCGTGGTCAACTGGCCGCTCCTGACGACATAGGTATTGACCTGTGCGTGTGCGTCCCAAGCAGGCAACCCGGAGTTGATGCTCACATAATCCGCCGTCACCGGCTCCTCGAAGCTGGAGTTCTGAATCTCAATGGGCACGGCCTGCGACAGCTGGGACAGCAGCAGGGATGCGCTTGCGAGCAGGATGAGTTTCATGTGTTGGTCGTGTGAAGTGGTGGTTCCGTAGTGCCATCCATGGAAGGCGGCTTGGTGCGCCGCGATCCGCGAATGCCTCAAGGCGACACCTTGAGCCGGACAAACTGTTTCCTCCGGTTGTCCGATGGGGCGAAGAGGTAGGTCACGGAGTTGGCGTTGACGTCCAGGCGCGGGTCATCCGGTGGAATATTTGTCCATGTGGAAAGATCCTCGGAAGACTGGACATTGAATGCGGCTGCTGCAGATGGATCGCGCAACCATGTGACTGCGGGAAGGGGCAGAGAGCTGATTGATGTTGAAGGGCCGCTTTTTGTCAGGAAATACTCAATTCCGTTAGAGACTCCGTCGTTGTCGAAATCGAGGTCCGACGCCTGGCCGCCGACATTTCCAGAGGCCCAATCCGCATAGCCGACATCCGTGGCTGGCGGTCCCGAAACATAGGTCAGCCTGACATTGTCATAACAAAGATTTTGCCACAAATCCGAACCCGTGCCCCCCAGGCTTACGACGAGCTGTTCATCGAGGTGGACGTAGCCTACGGGAACATCCAGTGTCAGGAAACAATCGGTCATTGTCCCTGAATTCCTAGCCAGACTGGCAGCAGGTACGGTGGTGCTTGCCAGCTCATGGTAGGAGCCGGTGGAGCTATCGTAACTGAGCAAGCGCATCACCGCGGCAGTATCCTTGCTCGAATTGAGCTGGTCCTTGGCATGACCGACCGCGGCCACCAGCGTGTAGCTGCCGACCTGCAAGGTGTTTGTTAGCGTCTGCTGTATGTATTGATGGTTTCCTCCCACCGCAAAGGGCTCGAGAAACAAGGCCTGGGTGCCTCCGCCACCCGACAACCCGGCCCATGGCTTGCTGACGATATAAATGTTCCCGTCGCTCCATGCCCAATTCGATTGATTGGCGATTAGCGCGTAGTTTCCCGCAAGCGGGAGGCCTTCGAAGTCAGCATCGCTCACCGCGATTGAAACCACTTCCCCCGCCCACGCTGTCGATGTGGAAAGTGTTGCCCCAAGGATGGTCGCGATCAGCATCGCCAACCTCAAGCCAGTTGCGCTTGGCCGGCCAGGGCACAAACGGATATCGCGGCCTGAATAATCAGTGATCACGGGAGATGCTGAAAATACTTGTTTCTGGTTGGGGCGCGGTGGCAGCATTCAATTGTTGCGCAATTCTTAGGCAAAATGGTATTTACGCTTGATCCCGTCAAGACACTTTTCTTAAGTGTCTCCAACGAGCCGCCTCTCGCGAGGCATCATCCCACATCATGACCAAAAATCTCTCCAAATTCACCGTCGGCGACACTGTCGTCCGTTTCGATATTCCTGCGCCGGACAAGGACTGCCCGCCCGCGCACGCGGACAAACTCGGCGGCACCGTGCCGCAGCTCTCACTTCACCCCAAGAGCCTCGCTCCAGTCAAACACCGCAAGTTTCTGCCGCCGGATGTCGAGATCAAAGGACTTCCCGCACGCTGGCTGCCAATCCCAAGCGCGGGCCTGGATCCAATGGTCCACCTCAAATGCATGGAGGACGATCAGGTGATGGGATTTTCCCAAGGACAAACGATGCGCCTTGCGCCCTCGACGATCGCACTGAAGTTCGTGAGTCAGAAGGTGGTCAAAAAGGGCAATTCCACCACCGTGGTCACCACCCTCAAGCACCCCTCGGGACTGCGCTGCGAACATCGTTTTTCATGGATCGGCAATACCCCCGTCTTCACCAGCTCCGTGCGAGCGGTCAATGCGGGGAAAAAGGCGGTCACGCTCGAAATGCTCACCAGTTTCTCGCTGGGTGGACTGACTCCCTATGCGGAGGACGATGCCCCCAACCGACTCATGGTTCATCGCTATCGCTCTTCGTGGAGCATGGAAGGTCGCTTGGAATCCCGCAGCATCGAGGACTTTCATCTCGAACGCTCATGGCTCGGTGGTGGCATCGCTTCGGAGCGCTTTGGCCAGATCGGTTCCAAACCAGTGCGCGGGTTCTTTCCCTATGCAGCCATCGAGGACACGCAGGCGGGCGTGATCTGGGGTGCCCAACTTGCCTGTCCCGGCTCCTGGCAGATGGAGGTTTTCCGCAGGGACGATTTCGCCGCCTTGTCCGGCGGCCAGGCAGACCGCGAGTTCGGTCACTGGTTCAAGACCCTCAAACCGGGCGAAAGTTTCGAGACACCCGCCGCCACGCTCGCCTGCGTGCGGGGTGACCTTGACCAGCTTAGCCAGCGTCTCACCTCGGCCCAAGCAAGCCCTCTCGCCACGCTGCCCAAAGTCGAAAACGAGCTGCCGATCGTCGTGAACGAATGGTGCACGAGTTGGGGCAACCCCACCCAGGAGAACCTGCTGGCCTTCGCCAAACGCCTCCAAGGCACGCCGGCGAAGTATCTCGTCATCGACGATGGCTGGGCAGAGCGCCCCGGCAATGAAGCGCTCCAGAACGGCGATTGGATCATCAATAAAAAATCCTTTCCCGATGGCCTGGCTTCCACCTGCCGCGCCATCCGTGACTGCGGTCTCATCCCCGGCATCTGGTTCGAGTTCGAGGTGTGCAACGACGGTTCGAAGGCCTTTGCCCTCACCGACCACCACCTCCGTCGCGATGGCCGTGTGGTGCAGGTTGGTTCTCGGCGCTTCTGGGATTTCCGTGATCCGTTTACCTTCGACTACCTGACGAAGAAGGTCATCCACCTTCTGCGCGACAACGGCTTCGGCTACATCAAGGTGGACTACAACGAAACCATCGGAATCGGCGTTGATGGTGCGGAGTCGTTTGGTGAAGGGCTGCGACAACATCTTGAGGGCGTGCAGGAGTTTTTCCGCATGCTGCGCAAGGAAGTCCCGGACCTCGTCATCGAAAACTGTTCGTCGGGTGGCCATCGCCTCGAACCCTCAATGATGGCCCTCAGCGCCATGGGCTCGTCTTCCGACGCGCACGAAACGCGCGAAATTCCGATCATCGCAGCCAACCTCCAGAGGCTCATCCTGCCACGCCAGTCACAGATCTGGGCAGTCTTACGCAAGGATGACACCGCGCAACGCCTCGCCTATTCCCTTGCCGCCACCTTCCTCGGCCGCATGTGCCTCTCCGGCGAAGTTCACGACCTCAGCCCGGCACAATGGAATCTTGTGGTTTCCGCCATGGAACTTTACCGCCGCGTGGCTCCGATTATTCGTGACGGTCATTCTACCTTCCACGGTGAAACCGGTGAAAGCTGGCGTCACCCGCAGGGCTGGCAAGCGGTGTTGCGGACTTCGAAACGTGGCGACCGCGCTCTGCTGGTCGCCCACACCTTTGCCAAACCATTTACGAAGCAGGTGGAAATCCCGCTGCCGGGAGCTGGCTGGAAAGTCGATGAAATATGGCCGGCGAAGAGCGGGCTCACGGCTGCTCTCTTCAGAAACTCCATCAAGCTCGGGCTCACCGGTGAGCTCCGCAGCGTGGTGGTGGTGCTTGGCCGGTCCTGATCTCGCTGTCGCGCATTTCGATACCGGCTCGGTTTCTCATCCGAGCTTCAATTCTCCCGCTGCTTCACGAGATCTTGAGGTAAGCCAAATTGCGACCACCCAGCCAAATTTTTCATCTCGCAATTCCCCACCATCATTCCCCCCGCCCAGATTTGCCGCGTAATCAGGCGTAGGAGCTCGTGCCGGCCGCACAGGGGATGGCAATATCCCCTCCCCTCACAAAACCATTCCGCGCGTAAAAACTCCGTTGGCATGCGGATTGTACGGATGGTCAGGATGCATCCGAATCCGGCAGGGTCACGGTGCGGGTGCGCCGGTCATATCTGAAGGTGTTTTGCCACTGCCCTTCCTTGGGCATGATGCCGAACCACTTCTTCGCCTGCTCCTCAGTCGTCAACTCGCGGTAGTGCTTGAAGATGATCGATGGCGAGTTACCCGCCTCAAGCGCCACTTGGTCGGCACTCTGGACGATGGCAATTCGGTAACTGATGAATGAATGCCTCAGCACATTGCGCGGCCACCCGATTTTCAAAACACTCGTGGGGAGCTGCCATCGACATGGACCCAGACCACAACGGCCTCAAGACATCATGGCCAGTCGCTGCCACCATGCCGATCGAGGTGATGGAGGAATTTGCCCGCGAAGGCTGGATCGGTCTCGGCTGGCAAATCGGCCGCGATTCCATGCACTTCCAGCCGACGCGGTGAGGTGTCTTCTTTTTCGTTTCATCAGTCTGATTTTGCAGAGTGATTTTCCCCTCTCAGACCAGCTAAAGTTTCAACAGGTCACTGGCTCCGTTTTGCGGAACCACTTCAGTCTATCCCCTTGGTTCGATCCGATCGCAACGATTGCCTAGAGTCATTCCCGCAGGAATTTTTTGCGATCAAATCTGCACCAAGCCACGCTGGACAGCAAGAATCGCCGCTTCAGTTCGGGTTTCCACGCCAAGTTTTGCCAAAATATTGCGGACATGTGCTTTGACGGTAAATTCGTTCGCTACGAGAACGCGTGCGATGTCTTTGTTGGATAGTCCACGGGCAATCAGTGCAAGTATTTCCAGTTCGCGGGGAGTGAGTGCCTGGAAGGCTGCCCGTTCAGCGAGGCGTTCTGCCACCGCCGGCGGTAAGTACTGGCGCCCTTCGACCACTGCGCGGATCGCTGTTTCGAGTTGTTTTCCGGGTATGCTTTTCAACAGATAACCACTCGCCCCGGCAGCCATGGCGCGGTGGATGTCTTCATCACCATCATAGGTGGTCAACATCAGCACGCGTGCTTCGGGTTGGGACTTGCGTATGATTTTCAAGGCGTCAATTCCAGTTCCATCGGGCATTTGTATGTCCAGAAGAGTTAGATCCGGCTGATGTTGGGCGTGGGCGGCGATGGTTTGCGCAACCGTGGCGGCCTCTGCCACAATCTCGAAGTCCGGGCGCAGCTCTAGCACCGCACGCAACCCCTCGCGAAAGAGTTCGTGATCATCGGCGATAAGGATACGTATCATGGAGTTGTTGCGTTTTTTTAAGTTGAATGCATCAAAGAAACCTCAATGTAAGAACCGCCGCCGACCACGGATCTAACATCGAGTGTTGCCCCTATCAACTGGGCCCGTTCTCGCATATCCTGTTGCCCGTAGTGAGGTCTGCTGTTTGACGTTGGAATGAACAAGGGGTCGAATCCAAGGCCGTTGTCTTTCACAGTTAGGATGATTTTTCCGTCCTTACGAAGCATTGTAACTTCAAGAATAGTGGCGCGTGAGTGTTTAAGGACGTTGGCGATGGCTTCTTGCGCGATGTGTAGAAGCTCATCTTCATGCTCGTTTGAAAGTCCAGTGTCGTCTTCGTATAGATCCAGTATGGTAGTGATTCCGGTATCTTCAGTGAGTAAGCGAACAGATTCACGCAAGGCATCGGCTAATTTATTTTTCTCAAGGGCCAAACTACGAAGCCCCCAAACGGTACGGCGGACCTCGGCTTGGCTGATTCTCAAAAGCTGGGCCGCTTTTTCCATTTGCCGCCGCGCGGGGTGAAATTCGGCCGTATCCGCATGCGGGAGCAAATCATTGGCGGCATCGATGCGCAAAGCGGCCCCAGCCAAGGTTTGTTCGAGTGAATCATGGAGGTCGCGGGCCAGACGGTTGCGCTCGGCAGTCACGGCGGAGTATTCGCTAAGCTCGCTTCGGCGCGCACTGAGTTGAGCATGCAACTGGTCAGTGCGGGTCTCCACCCGTTTTGCCAGCGCGTCTCTTGCGGCCACAAGTTCGTACTCTGCAGCGACAAGGCTTTTGTTTTTTCGAGTCAGTAGTCCGGCGAAAAACAAAACGGTCACCAGCACTGAACCGGTCGCTGCAAGCGCGACGGCAAGGCGCAAAGGTGTCCACCAGGGCGCTGATTCCACACATTGCACATCGGCCGGACTTCTCAAATGAATCAATAAATCACGGGGTTTTAAGTAGCCTTCCTCCTGTTGTGCAGAGCCAACCGATCCCTCCGCAATCCCTGTGACCGTAATGACTGCTCCCGGCTCGGCGGGTAGCGCGTCTCGCGGTATACTACCATTAAAATCGGCGGCGAAAAGCAAATTGCCGTCTTTTAGCATTAGCCGGGCGGGACTCACATCGGTTTGGGTTTCGACTAGCCTGCCTGTGACGCGAACGAGGAGTCCTTCGTGGGAAAAGGCTTCTTGTGCGGTCTTCATGACTGCGGGCTCAAGAGCGCTGTTGGAGCCAAGGATTCGGAACTGGCCATCCTCCAGTGTCGGCCCGAGCGGGCCGGGTGTAGGAAACCCGAGTACCTCCACGACGGAGTTCAGTGCCGGCGGTTCGATCTTACCCGAGGTCCATACCCGCACCCCGTGACCTTGATCTTGGATTTGAAAGGACTCTTGGTTTTGGGTGTGGGTGACCGTTCCCTGAGTGCGTATTCGGTGGCCTGGAGCTCCACTGACAGGGTGACCCAACAAGCTCTTCAAAGGCGTGAGAGGCAGTATCGATTCGGCTCGTGGAGATTCGAGCACCTCGATGAATTCCGGATTAGTCACTCGCATTTGGGAGGTGAGAACCTGCCCAGCCTGATTGACTGCAACTGCGTCGATCCCCTTGACCTGCACCACTCCGTCCACCAATTTCGACAAACGGTCGAGTTGTTCGCTGGGTGTGAGGACTAGAATCCGCGTGCCTTTGGCGTTCAGGTGCATGATGGCATGATCGCGGCCAAGGCGTGACCATGGATGCACCGCACGGACGATGCCGGAAAGTTTGATAAAACGGCAGTCGTAGGAACCACTCAACAACTCGCTTCCTGTGACGCTTTCCGGCTCCGGGAGACCCGGTTCGCCAATCACATCGAGCTTCTGTACGACGAAGTCGGGGGCAAATTTGCCCTTTTGGAGGTAGCCCTCGACTTCAACCTGCTGGCCAAGTTTGAGGTCACGAGGACGATTTACATGCATCGGCATCCAAATGGCGGACTTGTCGTCTTGAATGGCGATTTCGGTTTGTCCCTCGCTGATGTGATTGATGACGCCACTCGTTCTCGCCTCGACACGGAGTTTGTCGCTGTTGGGAAACTCCCGCAGCTTGCTAATGCTTATGAATAGGGATTCTCTCGCCGCATTACAGGGTAAAACCCCGCTCATCGCGATAAGGAAAATCAGAAAAGTTTTACAGATGACAATCAATCACGGTTCAGTTAACCTTAAAACCCTACGCCTGTATAGTCGGCTTTTTCGGGAGCTTTAGTCATTTCGGACTATAGCGCCGGCAGATTTACAGGTGTATGGGTTGATAGTGCATTTTCAGTCAGCCCTGACGCTCCTTTCTCTTGGTCTTTTTGCCGAATTGACTTTTGGGCAGTTGCTGCAAGTCGACGGCACACGGATCGTCAACAGCTCGAACAATCATGAAGTAATCCTCAACGCTGTCAATTTCGGAAATTGGATGGTCATGGAGGGCTACATGATGAACTCCGAGAGCCAAGCCCCCGCCCAGCACGATTGGAAAGAAAAGCTGACGCAGCTGGTGGGTGCCAACCGTGTGAAGACTTTTTACGACACCTGGCTGGAAAACCATGTCACCCGAGCTGACATCAACCAGATCAAGGCTTGGGGCTTCAATGCTGTGCGATTGCCCCTTCACTACGAATATTTCGTCAATTTAGGAACCCCTGATGTTTGGAACAATCAAGGCTTCGCGCTTTTGGACAACGTCATCTCATGGTGCACAAGCGCCGGGGTCTACGTCATCATCGATCTGCACGCGGCACCGGGCGGACAAAGTAGCAACAGCGGAATCAGTGACTACGACTCGACCAAACCGTCGCTTTGGGAAAGTGCGGAGAATCGCAGCAAAACCGTCCGGCTTTGGGACAAGATTTCCGAGCGCTACAAGAATGAAGCGTGGGTAGCAGGATACGACTTGATCAACGAAACAAACTGGAATCTCCCCAACGGAACCCTGTTGCGCGAACTTTTCGGCGAATTGACCACGACGATTCGCGCCAACGGGGATAATCATATCCTCTTCATCGAAGGAAACGGCTACAGCAACGATTACACCGGCCTCACTCCTGCATGGGATCCCCAGATGGTTTATGTATTTCACAAATACCAATCCTCCGCGGATTTCGCCTCTGACATTCAGTTTGCCCTCGATATGCGGAGCTCGCAAAACCGGCCGATTTGGTGCGGGGAGCATGGGGAAAACAGCAATGACAACTTCACCAAAATGGTTGAACTGCTGCGTGGTCAAGGCATCGGCATGTCTTGGTGGCCGATGAAAAAGTTCGACAGCGTTAACTGTCCCTCCAAAGCCACTTTTCCGTCTGGTTATCAAGACTTGCTAAACTATTTGGGTGGCACCAATCCAAATTTGAGCTCTAACGCTGCCCGCGACACGCTGGATCAGTTGGCCGAAAGCGTTCTACTGGCCAACACCCAAACTCAGACCGAGGTTCTCCGCGCGATTTTCACCCAACCCAACAATCGTGATACCTCACCCTATGGTGTCGTCCCAACAATCCCGGGCACAGTGGTTTACGCCGCCAACTATGACCAGGGCATGAACGGTCACGCTTACTCGGACACCGGGTGGGAAAATGTGAACTTTACCACCGGCGAATACACGGCGTGGAATGAGCGTTGGGCCTATCGAAACGGCGGCGTGGACATCGAAACCTGCTCCGATTCTCTTTCCAATGGGTATAATGTCGGTTTTTTCAAACCGACTGAGTGGATGAAATACACCGTCGATGTGACTGCCTCCGGCACTTATGACATCGCACTGCGCGTCGCCAATGGCTCCGGACGGACCTCCACCCTGCAAATTCAAAGTGGCGATGGCACCAAAACTTTAGCCACTGCCTCGGTGCCGAATGGCGGCTGGGGTAATTGGATCACCATTACCGTAACGGGTGGATTTTCCACCACAGGTGTTCAGTCGATACGAATCGCAAATACGGGTTCGAGTGAGTGCAACATCAACTCGGTTCGTTTCACCAAAACCAGCAACACCATTCCAGGCACGACTTCAGTTCCAGTTTCTGTGGACACTGTATCGCTCAAAGTAAATAACGGGGGGTACCTGTCATGGCAAAGCAATAGTCCTTACACTTTGACTTGTGAGGCGACCTCGGAGACTGCCAATGCACAATTCACCTTAGTCGATGCAGGAGCAGGGCGCACGGCTTTCCGCGCTAGCAACGGCAAGTACGTCCGCTACTCGGCCTCCGACAACAAGCTCTATGCCGATGCGACAAATTTGGGATCGGACGAACAGTTCACGCTGAACCATCTCAATCGCTCGGTCGCCATTCAGGGGCCTAATTCCCTCTTTTTGACGCAAAATGCCAATGACCCCGTTCTCTGCAGTAAAAGCATCATCTCGGGTTGGGAATATTTCCTGATGTCATCTCTTTCGACCACCCAGGGCGCTCCCGCAACTCCCTTGGGTGTCGCCATTTCAAATGGCACCATCAGTTGGAAATCCATGGCGGGCGCGACCCGCTACTCCGTGCAACGCCGCACGTCATCGGGGGGCTCGTTTGAGACCATCGCCGCCGATATTTCTGCCACCTCCTTTACCGACCCATCCCACACGAGCGGAGCTACGAACAGCTACCGCATCATTTCATATGCGGGGACATATGCGAGCCAGCCCTCCGCCGAAGTTGGATTTGTGTTCTCTGGACTTCCCACCGGGTGGAATCAGCAGGACATCGGGAGTGTGGGTCTAGCTGGAACCACCACTTTCTCTGGTAGCACCATAACCCTGCAAGGGTCCGGCGCGGATATCTGGGAAACGGCGGATGGATGCCATTTTCTGTTCCAAGGCATCAGCGGCGATTTTGTCATCACCGCCCGCCTTGCGAGCATGTCCAACACAGACTATTGGGCGAAGGCAGGATTGATGGTCCGCGAGTCCTCTTCCGCAGGGTCCAAAAATGTCTCCTTATTGGTCACTCCACAAGGCGGAGGTGCCCGCATGCAGTGGCGAAACTCACAGGGCGGCAGCACTTCCGACCACGAACTCAGCGGCAGCAACGCCCCTCTGTGGCTACGGATGACTCGCAGCGGGAACACTTTGACCGGATCGCAGTCGGACGATGGAGCGACTTGGACCAACACCCATACCGTGACTCTTGTGATGAACTCAGATGTTCTGGCTGGTCTGGTGGTGACCTCGCACAAAAACGACGCTCTTAATACCGCCATCTTTGACAGTGTAAGTCTCACTATCAATAAGGCTACGGCTACAGTCACCCTTGGCAATCTGGTCGCGACTTACAATGGTAGTGCAAGAGCCGCCACCGCGACCACGGTGCCTGCAGGTCTCACGGTTCATTACACATATGACGGCTCTTCCGCCGCTCCGACTTCAGTTGGCAGTTATGCGGTCGTTGCGACCATCAACGACGCCAGCTACCAGGGCAGCGCGTCTGGCACTCTCGTCATCACTTGGAGTTGGAACGCATTTCAAAATTTATGGTTTACCCCTGGACAAATTGCCAACGCCGATGTGAGCGCCCCGACGGCAGACGCCAATCAAGACGGACTGAAAAACTTCTTTGCCTACAGCTCGGGCATCAGTCCATGGATCCAAGCGAAAACCGAAAATGGCGGCTTTCCCATCGTAGAGATTCAGAGCGGATTTTTGACGATCGCTTACACGCGATTGAAGCAGCGCTTCGATTTTGACTGCATCCCCGAAGTTTCCAGTGATCTGGCGACTTGGAGTTCGGGTTCGGGTTTTACCATTCAAACCGAAGTTACCCCCCTTGATGATGTCCGCGAGCGGGTAAAAGTGCGTGATGTTGTTCCTTCTGAAAATATTAACCAGAGGTTTATGCGTCTTCGCGGCGTCTTCCTCCCATGAATGTGATGCGACTTCACCAAAATTTCAAACTGCGTATCTTGCTGCATCAGACTTTTAGTGCCTTGCGAATAAATAGCAACCTTCACCCATGACTGGAAAACCTACAGGATTGCACCATTCGCAGGGGTTTGCGCTTGTTGTCACGCTCTCCCTGATGGTTTTGCTCACTGTCATTGCAATTGGTTTGCTTTCTCTGAGTTCGACCAGTCTGCGTTCTTCCGCCAATGGTGAGGCGCAATCTCAAGCGGTAGCAAATGCCCGTATGGCGGTCACGATGGCGCTTGGTGAGCTTCAAAAGGAAGCTGGAGACGACCGTAGGATCACGGCCGATGCCTCATTGTCTAAAAGTCCCACACAAAGCCATCTGCTTTGGACTTGGTCACTTTTACAGAAAAAGATATTTACGCAGACTGTTCGAGAGACTAATAAAGTCATCTTAGATGGCCTGTGCTTTACTACTATGCGAATAGATTCACCGAAGCTCCAAAAACAATAGATGATCAGAAAATGTAATTTAAAATTACTAATTCCATTATTGCCGCAGCCGCCTCCTGTGGCTTGGCCCAAGCACAAACCACCGATTACTCCACTCCGTTGGGGTATGTGAATCTCACGATTCCGGCTAGTTCGGACTCAACAATTACTCCATCGCTTGAGCGCTCGCCTCTTCTCAAGACTTCCACGACCGGGATATCTGGTAATGTCGTCAGCGCTGCTGGACTTACGGCTGGCGCCTTCGTTGCTCCGCAATGCTATCTGCAAGTGGTAACATGTGCAGCCACTCCTGGCCTTGTCGGCAAGCGCTTTGCCATCGACTCTAACACCACCGGTACGATTACCGTTGACGGGGGAGCGTCAACTTTGCAGGCCCAAGGTTTTGCCAACGGGGATACCTTCAAGGTGATTCCCTACTTGACGCTTGCAACTCTGTTCCCTGCGGGAGCCAGTGTGGGTAGCACCAGTGATGTTTTCACAATTGATTCGTTCCTCTATGTCGTAGACAATGGCAGTTATGGTGTAAATAAGGCATCCTCAGCTTCGTACTTTTATTGCAGTGGCGATGAAGGCAATGGAGTGGCCGCCGGTTGGTATGATGCCAACGATCCATTCGGAGCTTCCGCAGACGACTTGGTGATTGATCCTACTATCATGTACATGATTCGGAATGGCAGCGCAGTCGCTAATACGCTCACAGTCACTGGTCAGGTTCCCGACGTTAAGTCCTTAGCACTTGTTCCAGTTTCTACCGAACTAAACGACGTGAATTTGGCAGTGGCGTTGCCTACTGATGTATCACTCCAGAACTCTGGGCTACAATCTGTTGTTCAAGGAACGAGTGATGTTTTCACAATTGATGAATTTGTGTATGTTTATGATGACGAGGGCGCTGGTCAAAACAAGGCCGCATCTGCTACATATTTCTACTGCAGTGGCGACGAAGGCAATGGAGTGTCCGCCGGCTGGTATGATGCAAATGATCCCTTTGGCGCTCCGGTCACTGACGCTGTCTTGAAAGCGGGCCGTTGTATCACAATTCGTAAATCGTCTTATGCTTCAAACGATATCTTGGATTGGTCGCTTGCTCTTCCTTAATCCATCAATTAACAGGTAAACTTCTCCACCCATAAAAAAACTATATAAACAACGCAATTATATGAAAAACAAAATGATGATCATTGGAGCAATAGCGCTGACGACTTCTTATGCAAGCGCGGCAATTTCTTTCTCTTCAACCGCCGCAGTGGGACTCAAAGATAATGCTGGCACCAACGTTGTCACCGGCGACTTGGTATTGCTGGTTGTCGATAATGGAGACGATGGTTTCCTCAATCTCGCAGCAACTGGAGGAGCCATCACGGCAGGTTCAACTAGTGCCCTAGCGGCTAGGACTGTTGCAGTCGCCAATACATCAATCACTGCTGGACTAACCTTTGGTGGTGATCTGATTCTTGGTGCATTTTCCGCTGCCTCAGGTTCCGTAGCACCAGGTTTTAGTGGTACCATCGCAGGATATGAGGGCAAAAAATTTGCCATTGTGTGGTTTGAAGACTCTGCAGCAAACCTTACTAACCTTGCAGGCAAGTATTTCGGCATGGCTTCCGGTGGCGATTGGACCTTGCCCTCGTCAGACTCCGGTAATTACTCATTCCACCCCACAACTAACACTACCACTGCTGTTTATTGGCAGCTTGCTAATACGGTCACCTCTACTCAACTTGGATCAAATGGTTTCTTCAGCGGAACGGGCGCTGCTGGTTCTTCACCGGTGAAGTCCGCGACCTTCCAAGTCATCCCTGAGCCCTCCGCTGCCCTCTTGGGTGCGTTTGGCGCTCTTGCGCTCCTCCGCCGTCGCCGCAACTGATCCTTGCGGTTCCGATAAGCACCAACAAACCTGATAATACACTGGCAACGAAAAGTAGACCACTTTATTGTTTGTCTCGCCAAGCTTGAATGAAAACGCGCAGCCGTTCCTCGGCATGTGGACGGGATTCGGCGTTGAATATGGTAGCGATCTGGGTGGCGATGAGAGACTTCAGATCCTGTTTGGTGACGAGGTGGCTTGCGTTCTGCTGGAGGTGCTGGAGGTGAAATTGACAGCGCTGCCAAGGGCTGGAGTTGCAGGCGGCGCGCAGAGCGGCTTTGAGCCCGGCATGGGCTTCAGAGAGATGAGATTGGGTACGATACCGTGCTCCTTGAGAGCGATGAGGAATTCGCGCCAGTGGACTTCGGCTTCAGATAACGCGCAACTCACGCCGAGGATCATGCGCTTGCCATCGTCGCGGCGTATGCTGATGGCTTTGAGTGTGGCATAGTCACGAACGGTTCCGGCGATGCGGACCTTGTAATAGGTGGCATCCAGGATGAGGCAGCGAATTTCGGGAAGAGCGCGGGCGCGCCATTTGGCAAACTCCTCGTCGAGTTGTTTGTTGAGATTGGAAACTTGCCCCAAAGAGACCTCGAATCCGCAAAGTTCCTCCATGATCTTGGTGACGCGGCGGGTGCTGACGCCTTGGATATAGAGGGTGGCGATGGCGGACTTGAGCGCACGGTCGCTGCGGGAGCCTTTTTCGAGAAGCGAGGTGCGGAAAGGCGTCTCGCTGTCGCGCACTTGTGGGACGGCAAGCTGCAGGGCGCCAACGGCGGTTTGGAAAGTTCGTGGTTTGAATCCGTTGGCGTGGCCATTACGCTCGACGCCGCGTTGGCAAGGGTCGCCCCCAATGTAATTCTCGCGCTAGATGAGCATGTGGCGTTCATGAGGATCTGGCAGATGTTTGCGAGGCCTTCGGCGAAAAGGGTCTTGAGGATTTGGTCTTGGATGGTATCGTTGGTATGTTCGTTCATGGTCTTTGTCATTTTGGCTTAGTAACCTCAGACTAAAGGCCTTGAACGGACACTGCAAGCCGACCCAAGGGGGCGGCGCACCGTGCGTGATCCCGATTCCGCTACGCTCCATCGGTATCACGCGCGGTGGGTCACAGGTGAAATCGGCTTCTCGCTTTAACAGAAGAAATTTTACACTACCATTTTATTGGTGGCCGGAAACAACCCTCAGCCAAAAGCTATCGAGTTAAAAGTCATTCCAGAAGATCAACGGGTAATGAAATAAGGCATCTTCGATGCCCGTCGACGGAATCATTCATAGCTGAGTCCGAAACCGATGGGGTATTGCGGGTTTTCGATTTTCTCCCGAGTGTGCCGGAGCGGAACTTGCTCCATCGATCGAGGCCATGTGAACGACAGCTTTCCGGTGGCTTGCGCGGCTCCAGTCAGCACATCGACCACACCAGCACCCTCCGTGCCGGGGAGCCAAGCGGCAAGGATGGCATCCGCTTGATCCGCCACTTTACCCAGAATCATCGGGCGGCCCGACAGCACGATCACCACTACTGGCAGACCGGCCGCTTTCATCGTGGCAACAGCTTTGGTGTCTTCTTTGGATAGCGACAAATCATGGCGGTCGCCTTTCATTTCGGCATACGGACCTTCGCCCACCACCACGACGCCCATTTCAGCGCCGGCAGATGGTGATCCGTCAGCAGTAAAAGTCACTTCGGTCGTTTTCCCCGCAACCTCCCGGATCGCGTCGAGAATGGTGGTGCCACCCGGCGTGAGGTCGCCGCGTTCGCCCTGCCAACCAATGGTCCAGCCACCGCATTGCATTCCTAGGTCGTCCGCCCCGCTGCCGACAACGTGAATGTGGCGCGGTAGTTGCTTCAACGGCAGGACCGCATTTTCGTTCTTCAGTAACACCACCGACTCGGCGACAGCCTTGCGGGCAACCTTGCGGTGGGCCTCCGAACCGAATTCCTTTTGCAACTCTTTGTTGGGCCAGAGGCTCGGCTTGGCATCCATCATGCCCATGGCGAATTTCACCCGCAGAATGCGGGTGACCGCATCGTCGATCCGCGACATTGGGACTTTTCCCTCATTTACCAACTCTTGAAGCGAGCTGATGAACTCCTTGAAGCGGTCGGTGACCATCACCATGTCCATGCCGGCATTGATCGAAATCTCAATGCACTTTTTGTAATCCGAGCTGCGTACCTGGCCTGCGGCATTGTTGCTCTGTGGCGCAGAATTATCGGACTTAGGGCTTACCAACTGGTCGATTGCGTTGTAGTCGGAAATCAGAAAACCCTCGAAGCCGAGTTCTTTCTTTAGAATGTCGGTGAGTAGGCGCTTGCTTCCGGAACATTTCACCCCGTTCCAACTGCTGTAAGATGGCATGATTGTCGCGACACCGGCTTTGATCGCAGCAGGGTATCCCGCCATGTGAACGGCCCTCAGAGTGGCCTCATCGATCCGAACATCGCCTTGGTCGAGCATGCCTTCACCCACAGCCGGATTGAATTCCGTTCCTCCGTCGCCGATGAAATGTTTGGCGCATGCCGCGACTGATTCTTTTCCCGAAAGATCCGTCCCTTGCAAGCCGCGCATCGCGGCGGTACCGAGAGATGCTACCAAAGCCGGGTCCTCCGAGAATCCCTCATAGGTCCGCCCCCAGCGGATGTCTCGCGGCACGGCGACGCAGGCGGCAAAGGCCCACTGGATCCCCGAAGCCCGAACTTCACGTGCGGTTACTCGCCCGATTTCCTGAACCAATTGTGGATTCCGGGTGCAACCGAGACCGATATTGTGTGGAAAAATTACCGCTCCAAGGATGTTGTTGTGCCCATGAACCGCATCCACACCGTAGATCAGAGGAATCCCGAGGCGGGACTTGAGAGCACGGATTTGACAATCTTCATAGAGCGCCGCCCAGTCAGATAGCTTGTTGCCCGTCGTGGGATCCGAGCTGCCACCACTCAAAATCGATCCCAGTGCGAGCGTCGTGATGTCGTTCAGATCCTTGACCGCGCTAATGTCTGGCTGGGTCATTTGCCCGACCTTTTCGGCGAGGCTCATCTTTTCCACGATGGCTTTGACTTTGGCATCGTTGGCAGTGAGCCAAGGTGGAGACGCGGCCAATGCGGCATCACATAGGGTGGTGAGGGCAATGCCGAGGGCGAGGCGTCTTGTGTAAGTGGATGCAGATGGATTGAAGGTCATGAATTTCGAAAGTTTTCGTTGAGCTGGAAAAGAAATGGGGTGCAGAAAATTGCTATGTAGGCCACCGTTTTCACAAGTGACAATCGGGGAGATCGCTAGTCCATTCGGACTATATGCGAAACAGAAAATCTATCCTACAACCATCACTGTCTGCAATGCGTCACTACATGATTCGACTCTGCCAGTACAATTACCCAACCCTAATAAAAAAACCATGAAGCCAAAAATCCACGCCGCCGGACTCCGCAGTTCAAGCTTCGGAGTGCATCTCGTTACCGCCATAGCCGTTTCATTCGGCGTATCCGCCGCCAATGCCGCCGATTGGAATGGTGAAACCAGCACCGATTGGAACACGGCGGCCAACTGGGGTGGCGCCGTCCCAACTGGGCAAAATGCCATTGTCAACAACACGACTGGAAACATCGCAACCATTACTGCGGATCTTTCAGTGTCACCCAATGATATCATTGTTCGGAACAGCAGCCGAATCGATCATGTCGCTGGAACCGCCGGCACGGGTGGAGGCAGTTGGATGTGGGTAGAGAACGGGGTCTACAATCTCGCGAATACGGGCTCGGCAAATGCCGGCATCAGTGGCTTCGCGCAAGGCACTGGAACTCTAAATGCAACGGGCAATCTGCTTGTTGGGGCTTGGGGTGATAACCGGAATGGAACGATCAATGTCAACACTACCGGAAATTTCGCGGTTTCCGGTGAGCTGTTTTTTGGCGATTCCACGAACAGTCAAGGTACTCTGAACCTACAGTCGGGCACAATGACGGTGAACAACAAGATCTTTGTCGGAAATAACCGTGGTACTGGCGCTCTGAACATGTCGGGTGGCACTTTGACCAAGACCGGCGGTGATCAGACCTTCGTCGGTCGCGACAACGGCACGGGAACCTTGACTCAAAGCGGCGGCACCATCTCGCTGAACCACGATTTCTACGTGGGGCAAGGCGGCGGAGGCAACGGCACCCTTAACCTCAGCGGCAGCGCGGTGCTCAACACCAGCCGTGACTTTGTCATCGGCCGCGAGGGTGGCACGGGTACACTCAATATCACTGGGGGATCGATCACCAAGACCGGAGATGAGAGAATGATCGTTGGTCACAACAATGGCACGGGCACCGTGGTGCACAGCGGCGGAACGATCAACGTGAATCAAAATCAGCTCTATATCGGCAACGAGAATGCCGGAGCCCAAGGAACCTATACCCTGAGTGGCACTGGAGCTCTCAACGTCGCGGATGAACTTGTTGTCGGTCGTGAAAGCGGCACGGGCATTTTGAACGTTAACGGCGGCGCGCTCACCACCTCCGGCAACGGCAACATGTATGTCGGACGCCGCAATGGCACCGGAACCTTAAACCAGACGGCTGGTGTGATCAGTGTGATCAGGGAATTCGGCGTGGGAACGCGTGACGACAACAA
>JBIKIR010000013.1:0-49386 GCA_044361475.1 Luteolibacter sp.
GATTCGGATTTAGCCGTGGTCAACAGCCATATCGACAAGCTGTATAACGCGCTTTACTCGCATTTGCAGACCAAGGGATGGATCAATATGTGGCTTCAGCACTCGGCGGACGAGCCGCTTTCACAGATTCAATACGGCCAAATAACGGCCCTGTACAACAGGCTCAAGGGGATTAACTCTGCCATCAAGACAATCGCACCGGGATCCGATCAGAATATACACTTCGGAGCGGAGTTGGACATTCCGGTGCCGCAAATTGACAGCTATGAGAACAACAAGGTATCCTTTGACGCCATCAACAATTCGAATGGCCGACAGACGTGGACCTATACCTGTGTCAACCCCCAGGGCAATTGGCTGACGCGCCTGGGCGATTATCCATTGCAAAGCACGAGAATGCTCGGCTGGTATTTGTGGAAAAACAATCTCAAGGGATTTTTGCATTGGAGTTGGAACTCCTGGTATCAGGCCGCCAACGGTACTAACAATCCTTTCATTGATATTTATTGCCCGGACGGGGTCGAGGACGCATGGCTAGTGTACCCCGACTCAGCGAATTTATCCGTGATGGAAGGTCCGCGCAGCACGGCGATGCGGGACGCTCTGGAGGATTACGAGATTCTGCAACTCGCCAACTCATATAACAGCGGAATAACGGGCCAGATTGTCAGTCAAATGGTCTTGTCCGGGCAACTGTTCAACCGGAATCCGGGCGAGTTAATAAGCAACCGACTTGAAGTGCTAAAACTCGCCTCACGCATTAATACCCCTCCTGTTTTCACCTCCCATACGCTTTCAGGAACAACGTCTGCTCCTGCCACGGTGTACTCTGCCACCATTGCGGGGAGCGCCACGGACGCTGACGACAACCCGCTGACCTATGAAAAGCTTTCCGGCCCGGCCTGGCTCAACATTGCATCCGACGGTACCCTCACCGGGACGCCCCAGGCTGGCGATGGCGGGGTCAATGTATGGATGGTCCGCGTGAAGGATGGGTTCGGGGGATCGGATATCGCGCGTCTCGTCATTCAGGTTATTGTCTATCCTGCTAACAACTACGGAGAATTACAGGGCAATAGCACCTCAAGTGGATACATCAACCGTATCCAATTGGCAGATTTGGACAAGACATCGGGCAATAACAACGGCTATGCCGATTTCAGGAACCTGGTCGCAACCCTGACTCCCGGCCAGAGCGTGAACTATACCTTCACTCCGGGAGGTAATTTTTCTACCGTCAGATGGACGGTCTGGATTGATTTCAATCGGGATGGCGATTTTGGGGATTCCGGGGAAATGATTGTCGGCCCCACGGACGGCTCCAGTTCCGCCGTGAGCGGCAACTTCACCGTCCCCTCAGGTGCCAGCGTTGGTCCTAGCCGGATGCGGATCGCCATGAGGCGTTCGGTTTTTGGCACCGGCCAGAGCGATCCGACCGGTTCATTTTCCAATGGTGAAGTCGAGGATTACTCCGTTCAGATCGGGACGAACCCGACCCCGAATGCCGCGCCCTATTTTCTATCGGATCCGATTGCCAAGGCGGGTGTTACGGCAGGCTCGCCGATGAGCGGTTCGCTGACGGCCGATGCCGCCGACTGGGAGGGCGATCCGTTGACCTATGCGAAGACCTCCGGTCCTGCCTGGCTGACGGTGGCTTCCAATGGCGCAGTATCCGGCACTCCGCCGACCTCGGCTCAGGGAACTAACAACTTTGTGGTGAGCGTCGCGGACGGCTCCGGCGGAACTGACAGCACCACGCTTCAGATCAATGTCGTTGCGGCACCTTTCGAGCTATGGAAGCAGGAAAATTTCACGCCGCAGCAACTCGCGCAGTCCGGAGTGGTGGGCTACCTTGACGACCCGGATCGCGACGGCGTTGCCAATTTGCTCGAATACGCGCTGGGCATGGATCCGAATCAAGCTTCGAGTTCCGGACTGCCGGTTGGTGCCGTTACAGGAGATTATCTGTCTTTATCATTCAATCGTCAAATATACGCGGATGATATCACCTATAGGGTTGAGGCCGTTGAGAATTTGAACTCTTCATGGGTGGAAATCTGGAACAGCTTCAACGTACACTACGGTGGCGGCAGCAATCCTTCGCAACAGGTCACGGTTCAGGACACGGTGCCTGTCTCCGACTCACCAAAACGCTTCATGCGTTTGAAGGTCACGAAACCATGAAACAAGTTCACCACTTCATGGCACCAGATGCAGTAAATACTCCAGGAATTTTTCCATGTAAACCAGCCACAGCGGGGGCTCCATTAGCTTTGCATACCAATATCACATGACCATCCAGCACACCACCCAAGCCTTCCACCTGCGTCCCTTCACCGAGCGCAAGCGCCTCTCCGCGCCGCGCGTCAACCACGACGAGGAGATGTTTCCCTATCATCCCGCGCCGGGAGTGCCGAAGCATTTGCAACCCATCCACCGCAACCTCTGGACATCGGCGTTTCCATACAAGAAGGCGATGGATTATCCCGGTCAGTTCGAGGTCCAGGAGCTGCCGGTGGTGCGCTTGGAGAATGAGTTTGCGCGGGTGACGGTGATGCCCTCGATCGCCGGTCGGGTGATGGAGATCTTCGACAAAAAGCTCAACCGCCAACTCCTCTGGACGCCACCGAGTCTTCCGCTCGCCAACCTTTCGCTCTCCGGCCCCTGGAGCATCGGCGGCATCGAGTTCAATCCCTTCCGCTACGGCCACAATGTGCATGGCATCTCGACCATCGAGACCCGCAAGGTGACGCTCGCCGACGGCCGCGAGGCCATCGCGATGGGCGCCTTCGACGAGCTCTTTGGCTGCGGTTGGGAAGTTACCCTCACGCTGGAAAAAGGCACGCTGGTCTCGCGCATGACCATCACCAACCACTCCGGCAAGGATCAGCCGAGCCTCTATTGGTGGACTTGCATCGCGGTGCCGCAGCAGTGGCGCGATCGGGTGATGATGGCGCCGGGCGATTTTCTGCATCATGCGATGTTTCGCCAGGGTTATGAGTTTCATCAATGGCCGATGGTGCATGGCGTCGATTGGTCGCAGTGGTTGCATCAGCATGAAGTGGTCTCGGGTTATTTGCCCAACACCGCCTCCGACTTCATGGGTTACACCAACGAGAAAGAGGGTTGGAGCTTCGTGCACCGCGCCGACCGCAGCATCTGCAAGGGCCGCAAGCTCTGGTCGCTTGGAAGCCAGGGGGTGCACCAGACTTGGTGGCAGAGCATGGCCGAACCCAACTGGGTTCCTTACGCCGAGATCCAATGCGGCCTGCTGCCGACCCAGCCCGACACCGGCATCCTCAAGGCGGGTGAGAGCATCAGTTGGACCGAATCATTCTGCGGCGCGCAAGGCGCATCGACCGGCGCCGACTACGCGCAAAATTTCTCTGCCTTCGAGCAACGCGGCATCGAAAAAACCGGCAAGGATTGGGCGGCATGGAATGACTCTGCCTTCTGGCGGATCACGAAATCCGAAACGCTCATCGCCGAGGACGAACGGCTTGCGATTTCCAGAAAGCTCATCCTTACCGGCAAGCTCGATGAGAGCGAAATCGCACGCGCGATCGAACTCGGTTGGGTCGGTGGTGACGAATGGATCCGTCTGCTTTCGGAAAGGGAAAACAAACTCAGCGACGATGCTCGTCTGGCGCTGGCCGTGGCATTGATCAATGCCAACGAACCCGCCAAAGCGCGTGACTTGCTCACCGGCCTTGCCGAGATCGGCGGCGAGACGGCGGCCTACGCGAACCATTTCCTTGCGCAGCTTTCGGAGAACGAAGGCAAGACTGCCGAGGCCTTGGAACAAATCCGCCGCTCGGTCGGCGAAGGCTATGCCGATACCCATCTCATCGCGACTGCCGACCAGATGCTCTCGCGCATGGGCCGGCATGAGGAGCGCAAGGCCCTCTGGCAAAACGCTCCGGCCGAGACCCGCGCCACCGACGATTGCCGCCTCGCGCAGGCCAACCTTGCGCAGCTCGATGGCGATTGGCAGTCCGTGCGCACGCTCCTCAAGGAGCCGCTGCTGAGCATTGCCGAAGGAGCGAGCACCGCGTGGTTTCTCTACAAGGAATCATTCTTCAGCGAATTCGCGGAGCTTTGCGGGAAAGGGGAGTTCAATGCCGCGCTCGACATCCTTGCGCGTGGATCGGAAGCCGCGCCGCAGTTTGGCATCGGCCGCCAGGAAGAGCGGCAGAATGTCGATTTTCTCTACTACCGCTATCAACTTTGCAAGGCACAGGGCTGGGACTACCTCGCCTCCGCCTTTGCCAACATGATCCTGCTCGAGCCCGAGTATCCCGGCTCGCCTGAGGCACTCTATGTCCTGCGCGTGGCGCTGGCAGAAAACGACCCGACCGCCGCCGCACGCCGCGAAAAGATCGAAGCATGGAATCGCGAAGCCGATGCCGAATGGGCGAAATACCAGCCACTGCGTTGGGCACTCTGCCGCCATGTGCTCGACGGCTCGGTGGATGGTTGGCAGGGCATGCAATCGCATCCGATCTTCGGCATCCGCGCGGGTCATGAACTGGAAAAGTCCTGCATTCAAGCTCCCAATCATAGCCACAGAGTTGGATCATCGCAGTCTTCACCAGCACATGAAGTCGCCATCGCGTAGATTTCCTTATCTGGCTCTCCTTGCCGCTGCCGGAGAACCATTGCATTTGCGAAACCATGAGTGATACACAAACCATGAAGCTTTGCCGACCACCTCTAGTGAAACCTCTAAAAGTCCTGTTCGTGACCGCATTTTTCGCGATGACTAGTTGCGCCACTTTGCCCACGCACCCCGTTTGCCAATTTCCTCGGCGAACGAGTAAGACTGCCGCTCTCCCGGTGGCAGGCGAATGGAAGACGATTCCCGTCGGCATGCTCCGCCATTCGATGGGAAACAGCCTTCGCCCGCTTCCGCGTGTCGAGTTCCGGATCGCTTACGATGCCGATGCGCTCTATCTATGCTACGATGTCATGGAATACGCCGTGCGGGCGGTGGCCAGGCATCACGGGGATATGGTGTGCAATGATTCTTGCGTGGAATTTTTCTTCTCACCCTCGGAGGACCTCTCGGAGGGATATTTCAATCTCGAGATGAACTGTGGCGGCACAGCGCTTCTTCACTATCGTTCAGCAGATGGCTCGCGGATCCACAAAACCACCGCCCGGGAATTCCCGGAAGCCGAGATTTCGACATCATTGCCGCGCATCGTCGAACCTGAGCGCCCGGGACCATTGGCATGGACACTCAAGGCCCGAATTCCCTATCAGGTTTTGCAAAGAATCCATTCCTTTCCCAAGCCTTGTCCCGGCACGATCTGGCGGGGGAATTTCTTCAAATGCGGGGATTTGACATCGCGCCCGCACTGGCTCACATGGGCCAAGGTTAACCGGGCTGAGCCCGCATTTCATGTTCCAAAGGATTTTGGCAAGTTGATTTTCCGGTAATCATCCCTTATGAGACAACATCTCCGCACATCTCTCACACGAAAACGGTATGGAATAGCAGATGAAAAAAAATAAACCGGAAAAAACAGCACATGCTTCGAGCTTGTCACTAGAAAAAGTTATTGAGATTCCCCGGGTCGCCCTGTCCATCAATCTGGACAGCACCTACGGACGAGACAAGCTCAGCGGCGTCCTTGCATACTTGAAGCGTAATCCGCGCTGGGATATCCCGCTTCTAAGCGACCGGCCCTATATGTCGGTTAGGGAATTGAAGCGGTGGAAGGGCGACGGGATCATCGGCGAGTTTTATATTTCCAAGGACGTTGAAGCAATGGCGGCTTTGGGAATTCCGATAGTCAATACGGTCGACACGCTCGAGAACGTCGAACCATCCTCGACGCACTCGATACCGACCGTTTTTCATGATGAAAGCAAAGTCGGTAAAGTTGCCGCACAGCATCTGTCGATCCTGCAGCGATCCGTTTGTTTGTATTTTGAAGTTGAAAGTCCTTATTGTTGCAAGAAGCGGCTTTTTTACTTCCAACAGGAAATCCACGCGCGGGGCGGTCGAGTAGAGGTGCATTGGATCAAAATCCATCAAAATCGCGTTCAAGTGACCGATGCTTCCCACTATCTTAAAGCAATACAAAGCCACGCGGAACCGATTTGCGTGTTCGCCGCGACGGATCGAATTGCCCTAGGGGTGATTCGCGCCTGCCATGTATTGAATCGAAAGATTCCCGAGGAAGTAGCCATACTGGGTTGCGGCAACGACAAGGTCATCTGCCAGGTTGCCCAACCGCAGTTGAGCAGCATCGATCAAAAAACCCATGAAATCGGTTATCGCGCAGCCGAGATGCTGGATCAATTGATGGGCAGGGGAATGCCCGGCGAAAAACCGCTGTCCACCGCCAACAATCCGGAGATTTGCGTGCGGGAATCATCGGATAGCTACGCCTTGTTAAGCAAAGAGTTCGCGGTAGCGTTGCAGTTTCTTCGCGAACATTTGAACGAGCCGATTTATGTTCCGGATGTGGTTCGGGTGAGTGGGGTTTCGCGGCGAAAGCTCGAAGGACAGTTTAAAAAATATCTGGGACGTGGAATTTATCAGGAGATTCGATCAGGACGCATCGCAACCGCCAAACGACTTCTCACTACAACGACGCTCCCCCTTGTTGAGATTTCCCGAAAAAGCGGATTCAACAACATTTCCGCACTTGAAGCGGCGATTGTTCAAAAGTTTGGCTGCACGGGGGGGGAATTGCGGGCAAACTCACCCGATTGAGCTTGCCAAGAGGTCCTTTTTCGTTCGTTGCAGAACCGCGCCGAATCAAGCAAGGGTGTGGTGTTCGTCTGCGCGTTTTAGTATGGATTTGCGCAAGATCCCGATTGCAAAGCAGGTGGTGGCAGTGAGTATGGGTGTGCTTATGAAGAAGATACATTTGACCTCGATACTCCCGACGAACTGGCATGTTAAAGGTGGCCGTTGTGAACGCACGTGCGACTTGGCCCGGGCGTCCACGCCTGGAGCGTCCTACCAAAAATTTATTCCCTATTCCACAACTGGCGCAGCATGTGTACTGGGGCTGATTATTCTGTTAGCTATTTCGCTGGTGCAGAATTCAGCAGCGCAATCTGGCGCTCCTTCCGGAAAAGTTACGGCGGGAGACACGAATGTATTTTCTGTCGAAGGCTTTTCCCCCTATATGCTAAAAGACGAATCGACAGGAATTGCCAATACCTCATTTGATTCGCAGGGCGGTTGGAACTTGGACGAGGGCTTTAAAATCGAGGCGGGCGTGGGACGGACCGGCAATGGTGCTCTTTTCTATTCACGCAGCGACCCGAGTAAATATAGGTTCGCTTCTCTGCGACTTAATCTCAAGCCATCGTTAAAATACAAGGTTGGCGTCTGGATCCGGACTGAGGAGGTTACGGGGGGATTTCCCAATGAAACGGGGGCAACGTTTGCCATTGAATTTGCTGACTCCAATGATCCCAACGGTTACAGAGGTGGTGATTATGCAACGGGAGTTCGCGGCACGCAGGGTTGGACCCATATTACGATGATCACGGCGCTCAGGGAGGCCAATGTCACCCCAACACTTCGTCTTTACATGCGTCCTGGAATGACCGGCAGGGCATGGTTCGACGGGGTGACCATCGAACCTGTCGGCATCGCGGATTGGACAGTCTATCAAATTCTGCCCCAAATGCAGCGCCTACCGCTCGACGGGCGGTCCGTTCTGCTGGGTTCGGACGGGGGAATTCCACAGGAAGTGTCCGATCCCTCCTGCCTCATTGAAGCTGAACAAGACGGCAAGTCCAAAGGCTCCGCTCTGGTACCCGTTGCCTCAAGTCGCATCTCATTCAAACCGTCGGATCTTGGTGCCATCGAGCCCGGGCCGGTAAACTTGAAGCTGACTTTATTGAGCCCCTCCACGAAAGCGATCCTGGCGAAAAACTACCTCGAGGTAACGGCAGTCGCGGGGAAGAGTGCCACGGATTCCTCCGCATGCACGATTGATGATCATGGCAGGACCCTTGTCGGGGGAAAACCCTTCATGCCCATCGGCTTTTACAAAATGGGGATTACACCGGCCGATCTCGCGAGGCTGAAGGATTCCCCGTTCAACACAGTGATGCCTTATAATAGTCCTTTTTTAAGCTTCACCAATGAATATGGCCTCGAATCCGTGCGCAGGGTTCTCGATGATTGCCATTCCAGCGGGATCAAGGTGGTTTATTCTCTGAAGGATCTGCACGAGAATTATTGGGGCTATCCATGCGGTTTAATCTCCCCCAAGCAAAGCCAGATTCTCGGCGAAGATCCCAGCAAGGGAGCCGATCATTTGGTTCGCCATGCCGTCAATTCGCTCAAGGACAATCCAGCCATTCTTGCATGGTATACCGGGGACGAAATGGAATTAAAGTACGCGCCCCAGTTGGATGCCCGCCGGCGCTTGATCAACACGCTGGATTCCAGTCATCCGGTGTGGGCGGTCTTCACGCATGTCACCGATCTGGCCAGATTCGGATCCGCTGTTGATGTCATGGGAATTGATCGTTATCCGATCTTTAACGATAACAGCAACGACATGCCAAACATGAAGTTCTATCTTGACCAGCTATGGAAAGTATGGAACGCACCGGGCACGGGGGCTTCGTGGGCGGTCATCCAGGCGCATGACACAGGCATCTATGATGCCGGACTGAAGAAGAGCATGAACTTGAGGGCGCCAACGGAAGAGGAAATACGTTGCCTCACAATCATGCATGCGATTGCCGGCATGCGCGGTTTTTTCTTTTACAGTTACTTCGATCTTCAACGGCAGGTGGACGGTAAAACATTCGATGAACGATGGGCGATGATGGTGCGGATCGGAGCGATGGTGAAGTCCCTTGAGCCGCTGATCATGTCAACGACACCGATTCAGCAGCTCGTAATTCCCGCAACGCAGGGAAGCGTGAGCGGCGCAATCCTTCGCGGGGAAAATGGTGAAGCGGCTGTTCTGCTCAGTGGCTACAATAGTCCGCAGGCAAAGATAAAAATACCCGGGCTTCCGAAGCTTCGTTCCAAATACGGGTTCACGAAGCAGGTCTCGGACGACGAGTATCTCTTCACCGGTAAGGGTATCTGCTCCGACATCCTGACGATCTCCGAATGACATCCTTTGAACCTTCTTAATCCATGTCTGACTCTCTCATCCACGATTGCCTTGGCCGGGTCGCCGCAATAACCGATCACCAACCCGTGACTTTTTCACACGAAATCATCGCATCTTTGCGCTCAAGCGAGGATGTCGCGAAATGGAATCACGCAGGCTTGGGCGAGGGAGAGACGTTTGAATTCCAAGACACGGACCTGTTGGGCGGCGAAGGTTGCGCAGCTTTCTCTGTACGCAGATCCGGGGACAGGTGGCCCTATGTTGAGCTTCACGTGGATAGGCCGGAGCTTAGCAATTGGGCTTTGCATGACATCCTCAGTTTTGAAGTCCACAACCCTGGTGAAGAGGCAATCGCTCTGGATGTGCTCGCCACCAACCGATGGGCGCGCGGGGGGTGCTTTGAGTGGCCGCAGGATGAGCAGGCGCCGGCCTGGGATTCCTGCTGCCGGATCTTCATCCCGCCCGGGCGCTCGACCATGCGGGTCCCGGTCGATGAAGCCGCGAGAACGCCGGAGGAGGTCAGGATATTCCGTTTCATGCTGGAAACCCCGCAGAAAGACCTGGTGATCTACCTTGCGGAGGTGCGTTTGGAATGCATCCGTCCCTCCCTCTTGGTTTCCGTGGCCAGGGAAAAATTTGAAGACTTGAGCCGCTCCTTTGCGGAGCGGGATTCTGACTCCCTTCCTGCCCTCGCAACTGATATCTCGATTCTTGAACAGGAACTCCTCCGCTTGGATCGGTTGGCTGGCGCCATCCGGGATTCCGCCGACGGCCGGCGAGAACTCATCCCCCTGCGTCAGGAGATTGCCCTATGGCATCGGCATCTTTGCGAGGTTGAGGAGCGTCTTCCCATCGCCTCCTTCAACTTCAAATTCCGGGACAGAAAATGGGGATACGGAATCACCCACAGTCTGGACAAGGTGTTCAGGAATGGCGTCCCTTTCCAGGGAACGCTGGGGGGCGGTGTCGAGTTGGTGTTGGCAAAGAACGAAACCGGATCGTCCCAAGTCGTCCTCAGGTCAAGGGAGTCCATCACCGACGTCAGGGTATCGTCCTCCAATCTTGTCTCCGAAAGCGGCGATGAAATCTCTCGCGACCGCATCACCTGCCATCCCGTCGGCTATGTGAACACCAATCCTTCCTACTACAAGGTGGATCGCTCGGGTTGGTGGCCGGATCCAATCTGCACTTATCTCGATTCCTTCACGCTCGATGCCGAGGTATGGCAGCCGGTCTGGGTTGAGATCAGCGTCCCGGCCGGTCAGAAAGGCGGCGTTTACTCCGGCGAAATCGTGGTTTCGGCCGTCGGCGCGGAAGACCTGCGTATTCCGGTTCGCCTGCGCGTTCTGGATTTCTCAATCCCGGTGAAGCGGCATTTCGAGAACGCATTCCATTTTCATCAGTTTGACGAGACCTTGTCTGCCGCGCCAGAGGGACAGGATCCCAGCCCGTTTTTGAACGGCCCATTCAACGGCCCCTACCGCCGGGATGCGAAGGAGTGGGATAAATACACCGCATATTGCAGGGATGAAATCAGTTTCGAGGACCTCGGGAACGGCGAGGCAAAGCGGAATGCCGAAATCATGCTCCAAACCGTTGACCTAATGCTGGAGCACCGAATCAATCCCGATTTCTTCTATCACTCCTACTTGCCCCGCATCGACCTCATCCGGAGGCTGGCCAAGGCGGGGGTGTCGAAGGTCACGATCCTGAATTTCGGCGATCAAATCCACAAACCCGGATTCCTTGATCCGGAGACCGGGCTGATCAATCCAGAGATGAAGTCCCTGTTGCTCGACCGGCTTGACCGGAGGATGGCGCTTTTGAAGGAGCACGGCCTGGATCACATGGCGCGGGTTTACGGCTTTGATGAGGCCCCCGAAAAGTTCCATGCTGCGCTCTCGGATATCACCGACCTGATCAAGAACAGGTATCCCGGGATCGAGATTGCGACCACGGCATACGATTCCTCTTACGGATTGGACGGCGGTAGCGACTCGGTGGATGTTTGGTGCCCGCTCGTCCCCCGTTTTGAGACGAATGCCGGGAATGTCTCCCGGGCTCGCAACGCGGGAAAACGCCTCTGGTGGTATGTATGCCTCCATCCCCGCAGACCGTTTCCGAACTTTTTGATCGAATACAGCGCCGCCGAAGCCCGCCTCCTCATGGGGATCATGCCGCACAAGTTTCAGGCGGATGGTTTTCTGTATTATTGCGTCAACATGTGGGGGCGGACTGTGCCAACCACCGATGATTCGGGAGTCAGGACCTTGAAATACACGGCCGAACAAAGGCGGATGAATGACGGGCCGCTCACCAGCTTTAATGGAGCCTCCTTTCTCTGTTACAACGGGGACGGCCTGCTCATTTACCCAGGGGAGAAGGAAACCATCCCCACCATCCGGCTCAAGTCCATCCGCGACGGGCTTTATGATTACGAATACATCCGGATGCTCAAACAGCTCATGGATCAGGTGGGTCGCAACGAATTGACAGCGCCCGCCGGATGGCTCGAACAAGCTCAAGCTCTGCTGGATTATGAGCCGGAACTCGTCAGCGACCTTCGCCACTATGACCGCAGTGGCAGCCATTTGTTGTCATTCAGAAACTGCGTTGCCGAGGCTATCCAGGCGATTCAATGATGGGGTCTCCAACGGCGTGGAATACTTCATGAACGCTGCCCCCGGCTTCACCGCCAATCCTGGCCTCGTAGGCAACACGGTTACTTGGGCCAATGGCGGCAACATCCCCAGTTCCGCCTATGGCAGTCAGTTCGTGGTGCAAATTTTGACCGATCTGACAAACTGGACGGATGTTCCCAGCACCGGCGATGCCATGCGGCTATTTAAGTATTGCGCACGGCTTCTTGACCTACCTGTCACCATCCGAGCATCCGTCCCATTCATTCGGCTTCATTGCGTACCCGAACAGTTGTCCCGAGGAATTTTTGGAGAAGGGTGACCCCAGTCGGGTGAAAATAAACAATGGATTTGCGCATATCTTACTAACTATGCGCATGACCAAGCTTCCCACGCCCTCCGGAGTATTGCAACCTTCAACCACATGATTCATTACTCAGGCCTGAACTACCATGTGTCCCTCAACACGCGCTCCGGGACCGTGGATTATTTGCGTGCGGCGAACGATCCGTCAGGAGTCAATCTCGTGCACAAGGATGCGGAGACCGCCTTCGGTTCCATGGCATTTTCCCGGAAAGATGACCCTCCGAAAATGGAGCCGTCACAAAGCCCGATCGACGTCGAGGCGGTCCGCATTCCGGAATACAGGCTCTTTGCGGACCTGCTAAGCTCTGATGCCAAGAGGGCGCATTTCCACAACGTCTCCTCGGATCACACGATCACCTACCATTTTGAGGATACGCATTTCGATCTCTGGCTCGATGGGGATCTGCCGCATGCGGATCAGATCGGGATTGATTGCGGCGTGGCCTTCATGGATCTGCGGCAGAATGAGACCACCGACAACCAGTTCACCGCGAAATCCTTCTACCGTTCTGAAGATCGTTCCCTGTGCTACGTCTATCTGGAGCGCCCCAAGGGGCTCGGAATCCTGATCTGCAACCTTTCCCCTTGCGCCGGTTGGCGCCTGAGATACAAGGCCGACAACCATGCTGTGACCGGGCTGGAGATGCTCGACCGCTTTGATAGCAGAATGTCCGCCGTCGAACCGTCCGGAAAGGTTCATTTCGGCCTAAGGGTCTCGTTTCACGAAGGGCTTGAGCAGGCGAGGGAGTTCATCGCTTCATCGGTGGGCATCCCGGTGATCACCGCGGCCACTCCCTCGGTGCGGATGGGTGTCGAGATGGGCTTCGAGGTGATCGGTGAGGTGTGCGAGGTTCAGGTCACGGATCCGGCGGGCGGGATGGAAATCCTGCCCCTCTCCCGTGACGGGAGCGGACGGTGGCGAGGGATCTTCATGCCGCAGAGCGAGGGCTTCCATACCCTGAAGGCCATCGGTGAAAAGGGATCCAGCGATCTGGTCGCCCATGCCGCCGCTCCTCTCGACGAACTCCTTCACCGCTCAACCAAGGATCTGGATCCGTATCTCGGGGGATTCGCCGAGCACTGGTATTGGGCCCAGGCGTTTCTGATGTCCAGGGGAGTGCACGGTCCGAATTCCCGGCACGATGCGGCCCTTCATGTGGCCCTGAACATGGTCGGCATGCAAGGTGTCACCGATATTCCGGGGCCACCCGCTGCGCCGCCAGAGGAGGAGGTGATGCGTCTTCTGAGCCGTGAAAAGCCAGGCCAGGAAAAGGACTATCCGATGCTAGTGAAACACGATGGATGGTATCGCTATCAACCGGTCCCCGTCCCGCAGGAGTTTTGCGGGAGAACTTTGCAACCATTTCACATCTATCAATGGGAGCGCATCCAAGACCAGTTCGAACATGTCCGCACGTTTCTCTACGCTTCGCGTGCGTATGGAAACGACGCCTACTACGAGCATGCGATTTCCGTGGCCCTGAGCGCCGTGACGGACAATGTGGATGAAAACGGCCGGGTCTATTGCCGCCATCTCGGCGGAAAGGAAACCTTTGACTATACGACGGTGATCTGCCCCCTGCAGGCTCTGCTAGAATTGTACTCCGAGATGCAAGGCCGAGGCGACATGCGCGCGGCCCAGTTCGGTGAGGTCTGCTATCGGATAGCGGGCTATCTGATGCGGCGTGGATTCGAGTTCCCGACGGAGGGCGTAAGCGTGCACCTGCGCTGGACCGAGGACGGCTCCATCGCCTGCGCAGCCCTCGCCCTTCTGGAGGCCTATCACCGCTTGGAGCAGCGCCCGGAATGGCTCGAGCATGCAGGGAAGATCCTAGCGTATCACGAACCTTGGCGCATTGACGTCCCCGATGCGCGCATCCTTGATTCAAGCTACCGCTACTGGGAAACGCAGTGGGAAAATGACGGCGAGGGGAGATCCATCAACTGCGGCCATCCCTGGAGCCTTTGGCAAGCGGAAGCCCTTTACCTGCTGGCACTCGCCACGGGAAATGCGCGTGCCCTGATCCAGTCCTATAACGGCTTCAGGACCAATGTCGTGAAAATCACCAAGGATGGCCGCACGTTCGGATCCTTTACCCCCGATTTTCTGCCGCAACGCCCCCGGAAGTTCAGCTTGGTGCATAGCTACCCCGACACCGAATGCTCCGGTATGGCCTTTTATTTTTGGCCGCGTCAGTTCCAGACATGGTGGAAAACCGCTGCCGTCGCGTCCATGCCGGGCAGCGATGGGCAGGGGGAAACCGCGGAATTCATCGCTCTGCAGGCATCCGCTGTGCTTGAAGGTGATCGCCTATCGGTCCGCCCCTTGGAGAATGGATTCTCGCGCTTCATTCTGTGCCATGACCATGTTGGGGAGATTTCCATAGAGTCCCCCGCGGGAGCCGTTGAAATAGTGGCGCCCGGATATGAGTTGTCCGTTCATATCGGTGAGTTGAAGGGCCAATCCCGCTCAGGAATCATGGTAGAGCCTGTGGACGGATCATTGATCGTTCGGGTCGCACGCAGTGAAGGAGGCAAAGCATGGAACTGAATTTTCTCGATTGGTTGATCGTTGCTATTCCCGTGCTGATCGTGGCAGCTTTGTCGATCTATGCGCAGAGATACGTGAAAAACGCGAGCGACTTCCTTGCGGGTGGTCGCGCTGCGGGACGCTATTTGATCTGCAATGCTGAAGGAGCTGCAGCCTTGGGGGCGATTACCATAGTGGCTCTGTTCGAACAGATTTACAATGGTGGGCCAGCAGTCGGTTTTTGGGCGGCGATTGCCACTCCGGTGGGGTTGATGGTTACCCTCACCGGATTTGTGATTTATAGGTACCGGGAAACCCGCGCCATGACACTCGCGCAGTTTTTCGAGATGCGCTACAGCAAGCGTTTTCGCGTATTCATGGGGCTGCTTGCGTTTGTTTCTGGCGTGATCAATTTTGGAATTTTTCCGGCGGTGGGGGCACGATTCATCACAAATTTCTGCGGATTTCCTGAATCATTGACGATATTTGGCACACAGGCCCCCACTTTTGCATTGGTGATGGCATTCATGGTCAGCATGAACCTTTTATTTGCGACTCTGGGCGGTCAACTCACGGCCATGGTGTCCGATTGCATTGAGGGAATTCTATCAACGATTTTTTTCCTGGTGATCGTGATGGTGCTGCTGTGGTTGGTGGGCTTGGATGACATTCGCGAGACCCTCGTGGCAAGGCCGGCGGGACAATCGTTCGTCGACCCGTACGATACGTTCAGCCTGCAGGATTTCAACATCTCGTTCATTCTGATCGGTATTTTCTTCAGTGTGTACCATACCATGGCATGGCAGGGAAACCAGGGTTTCAACGCCTCCGCACTTAACCCACATGAAGCACGCATGGGGAGAATTCTGGGTCAATGGCGGAACTATGTGCGCACGGCCATGATCGTCATCATTGGCTTGTGCGCATATGTTTTCATGCACCATCCCGATTACGCCGCTCAGTCAGCGAACGTGCAGTCCGATATCTCCGGCATCAGTGGCGGGGAAACGATTCAGAAGCAAATGACCGTCCCGGTGGCACTTGGTCACATGTTACCCATGGGGGTGAAAGGAATGTTTCTGGCGATCGTTGTATTTTCGATGATGGCGACGGATACCTCATACATGCATTCTTGGGGCAGCATCTTCATTCAAGACGTTGTCTTGCCTTTCCGTAAAACCCATCTCTCGCCAAAGGCGCACATCAGATTGTTGCGGTGGTCGATCTTTGGGGTAGCGCTATTCGCGTTTTGTTTCAGTCTTTTGTTCAAACAAACCGAGTATATTGCCATGTATTTCATCATTACCGGCGCGATCTATCTCGGTGGCGCGGGCTCGGTCATTATTGGAGGGCTTTACTGGAGTCGTGGCACGGCATCTGCCGCGTGGTCTGCGATGTTCGTGGGATCCGGATTGTCGGTGGCAGCGATCGTGCTCAGGCAGGTGCATCCCGAATTTCCGCTGAACGGGCAGATCCTGGCACTTGTGGCGACGCTTGCCGCCATTGGCGTTTATGTGACGGTATCCTTGGTCACCAGCCGCCGACCCCATGATATGGACAAACTGCTGCATCGGGGCCCTTACGCGTTGGCTGAGGATGGGGCTTCCTTGCCGGAAGTTATCAAGCCGCCCCGGACGTGGCAGAGCCTCATTGGGATCGACGAGCGCTTTACGCGAAGCGATCGAATGCAATCCATATCTCTATTTGTCTGGATCATGGCCTTATTTGGTGTGTTTGTCTGCATCGTTATCTGGAACATGATGTTCCGGTGGCCGACCGATTGGTGGTGGAACTATCTTCTGGTTACCGCAATCATTTTGCCGCTCCTCATCGGGGTGATCACCACCGTATGGTTCGGGTGGGGCGGAATCCGCGACTTGGGAAGGCTCTTTGCTCGCCTCGGAAGCAAGAGAGGCGATTCCGATGACGATGGTGAAACGGTGAAAAATGACTCCAATCCATGAATTGGCCGTGCGATCGCATCGTGGATGACACTGGGGCTTTCGGATGCGGTTGAGCCAACTCGGACTCGGGCATCTGTTTGCTTGCCGGCAAAGTGATATCCAGTATTATTCCATACATGCCATTGACTCCCGCATTACGGGCAAGCAAGCGGGTTGAACTCAGGCCGCGGCGCCTTGGGATTGATTCGATTGAGATGTTTGGCCGCTACAACAACACGATAGCCAGAGATGAGCTCCTTGAACACAGTCATGGCGACGCGCTGGAAATTTGCTATCTCGTCCGAGGGCGACAGACCTACTCTTTGGGCGGGCAGGACTTTCACCTTCGTGGAGGCGATGTCTTTATCAGCTTTCCTGGTGAAATACATGGCACGGGTGGAGCCCCTCAGGAAAAAGGTATTCTTTACTGGATCATAGTTTTGAACCCATCCGCCACGGGTGGCTCATTGCTTGGTCTTCAGCAAAGCGAAAGTCGCGTGCTGTGGCGCGAGATAAAGAAAAAATCGCACCGTCACTTTCACGGCACGCCGGGGATGAAAGTTCAGTTGGATGAAATCCTCCAGATGTTCCATCAAGCGGGGCATGGCGTGATGAAAAAGACGGCTCTTTGCAACAGGATCGTTGCATTTTTGCTCGATGTTTTGGATGCGCGCGCGAGGTCATCCGCAGGGATGGGTGCCCGCCGTTTTGCAGAGGTCATCCACCACATGCGGTCCCATCTGGATGATCCCGACCAACTTACCATGGATGTTCTCTCATCGGTGGCGGGTCTTTCGCCTTCGCGCTTCAAGGCGCTCTTCAAGGAGATGTGGGGCATACCGCCTGCGGAATACGCCCTCCGCCTTCGTATCGCGGAGGCGCGGCGCCGTCTTGTCGAAAGCGGCGCCACCGTGACCCAGGTTGCCACGGACCTTGGGTTCTCTTCCTCGCAATATTTTGCCACTTCTTTCAAGCGGTTGATGAACATGACCCCGCGTGAGGCTGCCCGAAGAGGCGGGTTGTGTCGCCATGATTCGGGTATTTGATATGTTTGAAAAAATACTGAGGTTCGCAATTGAACGCATTTCGATGCCTATGCGTGTAGTGTGTCCTTGATGAACGAACCAGTACTTCAACAGGAACCCCCGCTCAACGAATTCACCGATAGTGTCCGCAAAAATGTTGCCATCTCATGGTATCGCACCAAGCTGCCCCCCGGTGCCGTCAAGTCGCTTCATGCCAAGAGTGACCTCAAGGGGGGCGTCCAGACCCTCGGCTACCTCGCGCTGCTGCTTCTACCGGCGCTGCTAGCGCTCTATTGCTTTCTCCATCGTGTATGGTGGCCAATGGTCGGCTTTGTTTTCCTGTATGGCATGGTGGCCGCCTTCCTCATCAATGCCGTTCATGAGCTGGGTCACGGCACCGTCTTCAAGACCAAATGGCTGAACACCTTTTTCTGCCATCTCTTCGCCTTCTTCGGACTCATCAATCACGAGACCTTCCAGTCGAGCCACATCAGACATCACCGCTACACGCTACACCCGCCGGATGACTTGGAAGTCGTCCTCCCCGTGAAGCTCATGCTCTGGCATGTGCTCAAAACAGGATTCTTCTACCCGCGCGCCCTTTGGGATGCGATCAAGCAGGTGTTTCGCATCGCGAGTGGAAAATTCGAAGGTGAGTGGGAGCTGACCCTGTACCCTGAATCTGACCCTGCGAGCCGCAAGGTTCCGGTGCGCTGGGCGCGGATTATGATCTGCGGTCACGCTGTGATTCTCGCGGTCTCGATCGTCTCGGGGCTGTGGATCATTCCGGTCATGACGCTTTGCAGCCCATGCTACGGCACATGGCTGTTCTTTCTGTGCAACAACACCCAGCATGTGGGCCTCAAGGACAACGTCGACGACTTCCGCCTCTGCTGCCGCACCTTCACGCTGAATCCGATTGTCCGTTTCCTCTACTGGCAGATGAACTATCACATTGAGCATCACATGTATGCCGCAGTGCCGTGCTACAACCTTGGAAAGCTGCACAAGATGATCAAACACGACCTCCCACCCACACCCAAAGGGCTTGTCGGAGTCTGGAAAGAGATCGATGCGATCTTGCGCAGGCAGCTGAAAGATCCCTCCTACCAGTACGAGGCCCCGCTCCCGAAGTCGGCCTGATGCTCGAGATCGGGGGGGCGCGAAAGTTGTTACTCCTCTGCCCGATGATCATCATCAATCCATCAAACAACCGGTTGTTGATTGCTTGCGTGAAGTCACTGAAGGCACTGCCAAAAGATGTCAGAGAATACGATGCCCCGAGCGTGAATTGGCGGTCACTTTCAAGGTCAGCCGCCCGACCCTGCGCCTGGCCACCTCATTCCTGCTTTCCTGCGAAAGGTTGATCTGCTAAAAATCACTTCATGGCGGTGAACGAGCGTCTCATTCTTCCGGAGCATTTTCTGATCGAGCCTGAGCTGCGTGAGCAGTTGAGTGGCAGGCCCGGGCATCAGCGTTGCGTCGAGGGTAATGGTGAGTTGCTGTTGGTCGTGCACGAGGTGCCGAAGGCAGGGGTGCCGGAGCGGGATCCGCTTTATTTTTGGAAACGCGTCGATGGAACTTGGATGCAGGCATCGGGCGAGGGCTTGAGTGGTCTGGGAGATTTGATCGAGCACTATGCGAGGACCATCGATGCGCATGAAGAGACGGTTGAGGAGGCGGACACGGCCGCGGAAATTTTTGGGATTTTGCGGCATTCGGGTCCGCTCGCTCGCTCGAGCCGCAACCTTGTCGCTGCCCTTGAACAGGTGCTGGCGATCGATGCTGATGATCGTGGGATCATTGCTTATCGTGATCGTGCCAAGGAAATCGAACGCGCGGCGGATTTGCTCAATTCGGATGGCCTGATGACCCTCGAATTTTGGCGAGCGCAACGATACGAAGAACAGGCGAAGTCGGCGAACCGATTGAACCGCATCGCGTTCCGTCTGAACTTGCTCGCCGGATTTTTCCTACCCTTGGTCGCGCTCGGTGGCTTGTTCGGGATGAATGTCGACCTGCCCGATTTTGTTCAGCCAATGTTCTGGGGGATTTTCACACTCGGTCTCTTCATTGGCGGCTTCCTGCTGTGGATGGTCGGCAGGCAGACCGGCAAGTCATGGGAGGATGAGGACCGCGAGTGAAAATATATTCGACCACTGATTTAACTGATTTACTGATGAAAGAGAGATGGTGCCTACGGCGCTGATCCTCATTTATCAAATCAGTAAATCAGTTTAATCAGTGGTCATTTATGCATATTGGTAGGTTGCGTTGGAACCTACTAATGAGTCCATAATAGTAAGGACATTGGCACGCTGTTTGCTCAGTCATGCTGCATGCAAAAGGTTAGAGATACAGACGGCAGGAAGTTGAATCACACTCAACTCACTGAACTGAGAACACGCGGAGTCAACGCCGTCCAAAACGGCGAGAGCCCCGAGGTGGTTGCCAAGGCTCTTTGTATCAGCCGGACGACCATCTACGATTGGCTGGCTCTTTATCGCATTGGTGGATGGGACGCGCTCAAGGCAGGCAAGCGGGGCGGGCGCAAACCGAAACTCGATGGTAAAATGCTCAAGTGGGTTTATGCCACCGTCACGATGGGCAACCCTCTCCAGTTCAAGTTCGCTTTCGCGCTGTGGACCCGGCAGATGATTGCCACTCTTATCGAGAAGAAGTATGGCATTAAACTCAGCAAAACATCCATTGGCAGATTGCTCGACCAGCTTGGTCTCACGGCGCAGCGCCCACTCTGGAGGGCTTATCAGCAGAATCCTCAAGCTGTTGACAAGTGGCTCGAGGAAGAGTTCCCCGCCATTAAACGCGCGGCAGCGAGCTGCAAGGGTGAAATCTATTTCGGAGACGAGGCCGGGATCCGTTCCGATTATCACTCTGGAACCACTTGGGCACCGAAAGGAAAAACTCCTGTAGTTGCAACGACAGGTGCCCGCTTCGGATTCAACATGATCTCGGCGGTCAGCCCGGCGGGCAGACTCCGGTTCATGGTAGTGGAGGGAACAGTTGGTGCCGACCAGTTCATCGAGTTCATCAAACGCTTGGTTCATGGAACCAAGCGCAGGATCTTCCTGATCGTTGACGGGCACCCCACGCACAAGGCTAAGAAGGTAAGAGCTTTCGTTGAATCTCTTAACGGGCAAGTTTCGCTTCATCTGCTGCCTGGTTACTCTCCCGAGCTCAATCCGGACGAATGGGTCTGGCGCAATCTCAAATCCGGAGTCATGGGCAAACTCCAACATCTGACCAAACAGACCATGAAGATGGAGGCAGTCTCCCATTTGCGCAGACTGCAAAAACAGCCTCATATCATAAGAAGCTTTTTTCATTCCGAAACTACACGTTATGCCGCATGAATCGTCCCTTCTAAAACGGACTCATTAGTAACATGAAACCCTCGTGTCCTTCGTGAGTTTCGTGGTTTGTATTGAGATGGGCTTGGCGGTTAAAAACCGCCGCCACGGTTCGGAATCACCCAAGTGATGGTACCTTCACGGCGGTGTCGACATCGGCAGTGTAATCGACGCCGTTGAGGCCGAAGCCGAAAAGCTTGAGGAAGCCGGCTTGGTAGCCGTCGAAGTCGGCGATTTCGCGGAGGTTGTCGGTGTTTACTTCGGTCCAGCGTTGATCGACGAGTTGTTGCACTGCGGGGGCCATTTCCCAATCGTCGATGCGGATGCGGCCGACTTCGTCGGGTTGTGGGTTGCCGTTGTACAAACGGTCGCGGAAGAGGCGGTCCATTTGCTCGATGCAATCTTCGTGGGTGCCCTCGGCCTTCATGACCTTGTAGAGCAGCGAAATGTAAAGTGGCACGACCGGGATGGCCGAGCTTGCTTGCGTGACGAGTGCCTTGTTGACCGAAACCCATGCCTTGCCGTCGAGTGATTTGAGTTTGGCGTCGAGTTCGCGTTGTACGCGTTCGAGGTCTTCCTTGGCGCGGCCGATGGTGCCATTCTTGTAAATGGGCCAGGTGATTTCGGGTCCGATGTACGAATAGGCAACTGTTTGCACGCCCTTGGCGAGCAGGCCTTCAGCGAGCAGCGCGTCGATCCACATTTGCCAATCCTCGCCACCCATGACGGCGACTGTTTGTGCGACATCATCGCCCTCAGCGGGTTGGATGGTGATTTCATCAACGACGCCGGTGCTGGTGTTGAGGTTGCGGTTGGTGTAGCTCTGGCCGATCGGCTTGAGCACGGATTTGTAGACCTCGCCGGATTTCGGATCGGTGCGGCGTGGGGAGGCCAGGCTGTAAACGACGCAGTCGACTTGGCCGAGGTCGCTTTTGATCGCGGCGATGACTTCGGTCTTCATTGCATCCGAGAACGCATCGCCGTTGAACGAGCGAGCGTAGAGTCCGGCGGCGCGAGCTTCATTTTCGAATGCGGCCGAGTTGTACCATCCGGCGGTGCCGCACTTATCGGTTTCGGCAGGTTTTTCGAAAAAGACCCCGATCGTCGAAGCGTTCGAGCCGAAGGCTGCGGCGATGCGCGAAGAGAGGCCGTAGCCGGTGGAGGAGCCGATCACGAGGACCTTCTTCGGCCCGTTGGCGATGGGGCCGCGATTTTTCACGACGGCAATTTGCTCGGCAACATGCTTGGCGCAGCCGACCGGGTGAGCGGTGGTGCAGATGAATCCACGGACTTTGGGTGTGACGACCATATGGACGCGAAATTATCCGTCAGCCGCCTGATGGCAATCATGATTTGGCATCGATCCTCATGGCCAACGCGTGCTTGCCGCTGGCTGCCCGAGGGGTTAACCAAGGGCATGCCTTTGCTGCTCGGAGTGAACATCGATCATGTCGCCACGCTGCGTCAGGCGCGCTATGCGGGCAACGAATGGGCACACAACGCCGAGCCGAGTCCGCTCGATGCCGCGCACGATGCGGCGGCTGGCGGGGCCGATTCCATCACGGTGCATGTCCGCGGGGACCGTCGGCACATGCAGGAGGCCGATGTCGTCCGGATCCGCGCCGAGGTGCCCCTTCCATTGAATTTTGAAATGGGCGTGACCAATGAGATGCTCGGCATGGCCAAAAAGATCAGGCCTGATTTTGCGTGTTTGGTGCCCGAAACGCGGCAGGAAATCACCACTGAGGGTGGGCTTGATGTGGTTGCGGGATTTGCAAAAACCCGCGATGCGGTTGTGGCTTTGAAAGGCGAGGGGATCAAGGTCAGTTTATTCATCGATCCGGATGAGGCACAGGTCGAAGCCGCGGCGCGATGTACGGCAGACATGATCGAGTTGCACACCGGATGTTTCGCCAACGCGCAGGGTGATCAGGTCGAGCGCGAGTTGGAGCGCCTTCGTCGTGCTGCGGTGATCGGTCATCAACTCGGACTTCAAGTGAATGCCGGGCATGGCATCAACTACCGCAATGTGCATCTGATGATGAGCGTGCCGCATTTGGCAGAACTCAATATCGGGCACAGCATCATCGCTCGGGCATTGAAGGTTGGTCTTACCACGGCGGTTGCCGAAATGAGGAAACTGATGCAGTCATACGAATTATCATGAGAGTCGCGGGCATTGGCATCGACATTGTGGAAATTGCGCGAATCGCCGAAAGCATTGAGCGTCATGGCGAGGCGTTTTTGTCGCGATTGTTTACGGCGAAAGAGCGTGAATATTGCGAATCGCGGCGGATGCCGGCGATGCACTATGCGGCGCGATTTGCGGCAAAAGAAGCGGTGGCCAAGGCGTTTGGCACCGGCATCGGCGAACGCGCGGCATTTCTGGATTTGGAAATCATCAACAACGCCGCCGGCGCGCCGCAGGTGGTGCTGGGTGGCTCCGCCAAAAAGCATGCCGACGATTGCGGGATCACCGAAATCCAGGTAAGTCTCACCCATTCGCGCGAATACGCTGCCGCCAATGCGGTGGTGATCGCCGGATGATCGTACGAAAACATTCATCATAGCTAACCATCCGATGCAACGCCCACGCCGCAACCGCCGCAGCACCGCCATCCGCTCGATGGTGCGCGAGACATCCCTCGAGGTTTCGAATCTTATCCTGCCGCTGTTCTTTCACGAGGATGCGGAGGATGTGACGATCGAGTCGATGCCCGGAGTGACGCGTTGGTCCTTGCTGGGTTTGGTGCGCGAGGCGGGCGAAGCTCATGCGCTTGGCATTCCGGCGGTCGTGTTGTTTCCAAAGATTGATGAATCACTCAAATCATCCGACGCACGTGAAGCCTATCGCGAGCATGGCCTCGTGCCGAAGGCGATTCGGGCGATCAAGGCGGCACATCCTTCCTTGTGCGTGATCACCGATGTCGCGCTCGATCCCTACAACAGCGACGGCCACGATGGCATCGTGAAGAAAAATGCTGATGGATCACTGGTCATTTTGAATGATGAAACGGTCGAGGTGCTGTGTCGTCAGGCCCTGTGCCATGCGCGTGCCGGTGCTGACATCGTGGCGCCATCCGACATGATGGATGGTCGCGTCGGCGCGATGCGCGAGGCCTTGGATGCCGAAGGTTTCACCGATGTTTCGATTTTGAGCTACACCGCCAAATATGCATCGGCGTTGTATGGTCCGTTTCGCGGGGCGCTTGATTCTGCGCCGAAGGACGGTGACAAGAAAACGTATCAAATGGATCCTGCCAATGTCGTCGAAGCCTTGCGCGAGGCCGGACTTGATGAGGCTGAGGGCGCCGACATGCTGATGGTGAAACCTGCGAGCCTATACCTCGATGTCATCTCAAAGCTCCGCGAATCAAGCTGCCTGCCGATCGCCGCCTATCAGGTGAGCGGCGAGTATCTGATGCTCAAGAGCGCATCGGCCGGAGGTTGGATCGACGAGCGTGCGGCGGTGATGGAGTCGCTGGTCTCGATTCGGCGCGCAGGGGCGTCGATGATTTTGACTTATTTCGCCAAGGATGCGGCGCGGTGGTTGAGGGAGGGGGAATAGATTATTTGACCACCGATTGCGCTGATTGACTGATTGAAGAGAAGAGATGGATATGGGGCTGATTTTCGCTCACCAAATCAGTACATCAGTTTAATCAGTGGTTTATCCTATAGTTTTATCGAAACGCGGAGATGCTGCGGGCGCGGAGGACTTCGCTGAGAATATTTGGATGGGCGCTTCAAGAAACCTGGCTTGCATCGATCGAAAATTTGTGCAACATTAGTGCGATCGATATGGCAACCGTTACCATTTCTCCGAAATTTCAAGTCGTCATCCCCAAGGATGTACGGGACGGGCTAGCTTTGTCGCCGGGTGACAAGGTTGAGGTGATCCAGCTGGAAGGAAGGATCGAAATCGTACCCGTCAAACCCATCGAGTCCCTCCGCGGATTCTTGAAGGGTTTGACCAATACCTTTGAAAGGGAGGGAGACAGATGCCTGTCGTAGTTGATTCGTCCGGATGGATCGAGTTCTTCGTCGGCGGACCAAACTGTCGTCACTTTGAGACTGCCATTCGTGATACGGATGAGCTCATTGTCCCATCGATCACGATCACCGAAGTCTACCGCTGGGTCATGCGTGAGGCCTCGACAGCGGACGCCCTCACGATTGCGGCATCGATGAAACAAGGGAAGGTCGTGCCTCTCGACGATAGGCTTGCGATCATGGCTGCGGAGATCAGTCACAAGCATGGTTTGCCTCTAGCCGATGGAATCATCTATGCGACTGCGCGTGCGGCTTCTGCGGAACTGCTTACGCAAGATGTGGATTTGGAGGGTCTACCCAGTGTTCGCTACATTTCCCATCCGAAAAAAGGAGATAAAAAGCGCTGATTCAATTTCGCGTCTTGCGTGAATCTTTCCACGAGCGGATCAGTTCGAGAAAGGGGGTGGCGTAGCGTTGGAGTTTGGCGGCGCCGATGCCGGGGATGAGGAGTGCCTCGTCGTGGGTGATCGGTTGGTAGCGAGCGATGGCTTCGATCGTTTTGTTGCCGAATACCACATAGGGCGGGACCTTTTCGCGAGCGGCGAGTTTTGCGCGCAGTCCTTTCAGCAATGAGTAGAGTTGTGGATCGAATCCGTGGTCCTTGAGGTCGATTGTCGGGCGCGAGGCTTCGCCGTCGGGCCAGACGAGCGTGTAGGATGCCTCTTCGCGCATCACCGAATCACCGAGTGCGGTGAGCGTCATGAGCGGGTATTCGCCGGCGACCGTTTGGACGAGTCCGGCATCGGCGAGCGAGCGCATGAGGCTGTTGAGGTAGCCGGTGCCTTTTTCGCGAAGGATGCCGTAGGTGCTGAGTTGGTCGAGCCCGGCGCTGATGATTTCCTGTGACTTGCTGCCGGCGAGCATTTGCACGATGCGGCCGCGGCCGAAGCGAGCTTCCCAGCCATTGGTGGTTCGTCGCGACATGCGTGCGACGCCGCTGAGGGCTTTCTTGACGATGAGTGCTTCTTCCTTCGTCGGCGCGCGGTGTTCGCTGGCGCTCGAATTGCGGCAAGTGTCACAGTTGCCGCAGGTGCTGGGATTTGCTTCGCCGAAATACGCGAGGATCCATTGCTGGCGGCAGGTTCGCGAGTAGCTCATTTCGACCATCGACTTGAGTTTGTCGCGGTCGCGTTTTTCCTTTTCCTCGATCGCGGTTTCGTCGAGTTCGAGTTGGCCGGGGTTGGTCTGCGGCTTGAGCAAGCGGGTGCCGCGCATGCGGCGTTTGGGTACATCGAAGCGCTCGATGTAGCCAGCGCGGCTGAGGGCGGTGAGGGCGCTGCCAACCGACATCGAGTTGCGCACATCGGAAGCCTCGGCGATTTCCTCGAGGGTTTCGTGGACTTCGAATTCCTTGTCGCACTGATCGAGCAAGTGCCGGTAAATCGAGCGGATTACCGCAGCGGTGGGATTGGCGCCATCGATGAAAAATTCCTGCGTGCGGGTGTCGGCATAATTAAAAAGCAGCTCGCAAGTGGAAGCCTCGCCATCGCGTCCGGCACGTCCGGCTTCCTGGTAGTAGGCCTCGACGCTGCCGGGGATTTCGTAATGGATCACGAAGCGCACATCCGAGCGGTCGATGCCCATGCCAAAGGCGTTGGTGGCGACAGCAATGTCGGCCTTGCGGCAAATGAATTGTTCCTGCGCCTGTTCGCGTTCCTGGTCGCTCATGCCACCGTGATAGGCGACGCATTTGAGTCCCCAGCTGGCGATGGTTTCGGAAACCGACTCGACCTTTTTTCGCGTTGCACAATAGACGATGCCGGTTTTGTGGGCGGCGATGACTGACTTCATCCGTTCGTCTTTTTGCTGGGTCGTGTCGACAGCGGTGATGTTGAGTGAAAGGTTCGGTCTGGAAAATCCGCTGACGCGCTCGAAGGGTTCGCGCAAGGCGAGCACCGAGCTGATGTCGTGTCGGACCACTGGCGTGGCGGTGGCGGTAAGGGCGACGCATTGCGGATGACCGATTTTTTCCAAGGCGCGTCCGAGGCGCAGGTAATCTGGGCGGAAATCGTGACCCCATTGGCTGAGGCAGTGGGCCTCATCGACTGCGAACAGCGAGATTTCGATGCCCTCGAGGGCTTTGAGAAAACTCTCGGCGCGGAAGCGCTCGGGCGCGACATAGACGAGTTTCCAATCGCCGTTTTTCATCCCGTCGAGTCGCTCGCGCTGCTCTGGCCAGCTGAGGGTCGAGTTGATCATCGTCGCGGGAATGTTTCGCGCGGTGAGGGCATCGACCTGATCCTTCATCAGCGCGATCAGCGGCGAGATGACGATCGTGACGCCGCCGAAGCAGAGCGCCGGTATTTGGAAGCAAAGCGACTTGCCTCCGCCGGTGGGCATCACGACCAGGCCATCCCGGCCGGCGACGATTTCCGAAATGACCTCTTCCTGGCCGTCGAGAAAACCGCTATAGCCAAAGTATTTCTTCAGCGCGTCGTGCGGCGTCATCAGAAGCGGTTTTTGCGGCAGGGGTGTGTGCACGGCGTGGTAAATCGGAAAAATTGCGGGCGAGGCGGACCCTAGTTTCGCCACCATCGCTTGCCCAGCACATTTGCCCGTGCACGATCGTGCGAGAAACTCCGATCGCTTTGCTTGCGGACGGCGGCATCCCGCGCTATGACTTGGACACTTTCCCACCATGAGCCAGTCACCTTTGAAAATCACCGCCTACCTCAAAACCTTTTGCGGATGGAGCGAAGGAGTTCGCGCCATCATGCGCAAATACGGCCTCGAGTACGAAGAAAAGGACATCATCAAGAATCCCGCCTTCCGCTGGGAAATGGAACAGCGCAGCGGTCAATCGCTCTCGCCCTGCGTCGAGATCAACGGTCACATGCTGCCGGACATCAGCGGTGAGGAAGTCGAGGCATGGATGATTTCCAATCGCCTGCTTCAAGCCAACGATGTGGCACCCGATGCGCCGATCAACTCTGCCTGCACAGATGAACAGCACGCGGCGATGGCGCAAGGGAAACTGCCGGTGCCGGGCAAAATCCGCTTCATCGACTGATTTTTGCACCGAAATTTTCGGGGGAATTTACAGACAAAGCCCCTGAGGGGTGGCATTATTCCCATGATGGCATCCTGCGTCGCTGAAAATTGGAAGGGCTGGCTGGCCGAACACGGCTCGAAGCTGCTGCTGTTTGCGCGCAGCTGGTGTCAGTCCCGCCAGGATGCCGAGGACCTCGTGCAGGAGGCTGTTTTGAAAATGTGGCATCATCAGGCCGATCGCGGCCATGTGCCGCCGGACCTGCCGCTGGTGTTTTCGACGATCCGATTTTGCGGTCTGAATTTCCATCGCAGCGAGCGTCGGCGCAAAAAGCGCGAGGAATCGGTGATTTACCTCAATGACTTCCAGGACATGTGGCTCGATCCGGTGCTCGAGGATGATGAGGATGCCCTTTTGCTACGTGAAAAGATCAAGGATCTGAGCCCTAAACTTCGCGAGGTGGTGATCATGAAATTCTGGGGAGGGTTGACCTTCCAGCAGATCGCCGAGACTCTTGCCATTTCAGCGAACACCGCCGCATCGCGTTATCGTTACGCATTGGAACAACTTGCGCATGACTTGCGCCGCATCAAGGAGGACCGCCATGCACAAGCCTGACAAGCCACTGGACCCGATTGAAGAAGTGGAAAACATCCTTACCCGTCTCGTGCCTGCGGCGATGAGCGAGAGGGCCACGCATGCAAACGATTCGATGATCGATGGCTTGGTCGGCACTCAGGCGAGTGGAATGAAGATAATCTCCAAGCCCCGATACTGGTGGCAGGCAGGCATTGCCGCGAGCCTGATCGCGGGTGTTGGTCTGGTTTTTCTGGATCGACCCGAAGCCAATGCCGGCGCTCTCGGCCAATATGAATTTGTAAAAACCATCAAATCCACGATGCGGACATCCGACGACATATGGGTCGAGCAGGCCGATGAGATTCCATTGTCTGCAGCTGACTACAAAGCAGAGGACATCAATGTGATCAGGGACAAAAAAAATGATTTTGTCATGCTCATTGGTCGGCGCGAACTCGGCAAGGTGGTTGCGAACATTTCGGAATTTTGATGAGGTTGGTACTTCCATTTTGGTTGCTGGGTCTATGCATCGCGTCGCACGCCGAGCCGGCGCAAGAAGCAGGCAAGCCTGTTGATGCTTCGGCTGAAAAAATCGTGCAGGGCAGATCGCGCATCTTGCTACCGCCGCCGACACTTGGAGTCTCACTGCAAAAGCCCGATCCGATGGTGACGGCCCAGCTGCCGAATCTTCCGGTGGGCATTGGTTTTTTGGTGACCGCCGTCGATGATGGTGGGCCAGCCGCGCAGGCCGGCGTCCAAGTTCACGATGTGATTTGGAAACTTGGCGATCAAATGTTGGTCAATGAGGCGCAAATGGCAGCACTGCTGCGTCTGCATCAGCCAGGCGATAAGGTGATGTTTTCCGCATTTCGCTCGGGCATGCCGCAGCAGTTCAAAGTTCAGGTCGGCAAGCCGAAGACTCGCTTTTCGGGAATTTTTACCATGGCTGGATCATCCCCGGAAGAGGTCGACAACGGCATTACCCGGGTCGTGAATGCCAGTGAGATGTTTGCCAAAACCACGAGTGCCGATGGCGAGGCGGAGGTGGTTAAGGAAGGCGAGGGGTATCGGCTCAGCATCAAGGACAGCAAGCAGGTGCAAATTTTCAATGGAACATTTCCTGCGAATGGATCATTGGAAGGTGTGCCGGCAGAGTGGAAACACAGAGTCATGGCCCTTAAGCGCGCCCTCGATCGGTCGATCAGCGGTGAGTTGCCGATGCTGCGCCAGCCGCGGCCACGGGTTGTGCCGCCGCCGATGGTGCCGGCTCAGTCGGTCACGCCATAATCTCTGCCTGTCATGGCCGGCTTGGTGAAACATTAGAATTTCATCGGGAATGCCTTGCGTTTCGCCGGGTGGCCTCGCATCTTCCGCGCCATGCATCCCGATGTGGCGAAATTGGTAGAGGCTGGTCGCGTTCCCCAGGCGGTCGGCGAAAGGTTGTCCCAACTCGCGCCCGGAAATTTTTGTGTCCACAAATCCTTCGGTGCCGGCAAGGTGGTTTCATGGGATCTGCCGGCGAAAAAAGTCGTAATCGATTTCGAGAAATCGGCCGGGCAATCGATGGAGCTGCAATTTGCGTTTCAGAAAACCGAGTGGATTGCCGCCGATGATTTCAGAGCGCGCAAGATCGAGCAGATCGAGGAACTTCGCACGCTGTCTAAGAGCGATCCGGTCGACCTTCTGCTGCATGTGATCCGCAGCCACGGTGGCAGCATGACCGGCGACGCGCTCGAGAAAGAGCTTTGCGGCACGGTGATCCCAGAAGCTGATTTCAAAAAATGGTGGGACAATACCAAGAAGGCGCTGCGCGAAAGGCGTGTGGCGGTGGTGCCGCAGAAGCGCACCGAAGCGATTGTCCTTCGCACCGGTGATGATAGCCCGGCGCAGGCATTGATCGCCGATTTCGAGGCGGCCCGCGACATGAAGGGCATGATCCGTGCCTTGGAAGCGATCGCTGCAGACATCGGTGCGTTCGAAGGTGCGACCGATTCATTGAGGCAGCTTCTTGGAGCGATCGATGATGGAGCGAGAAAAGCCTCGCGCGTCCAGCTGGGCCAAGCGCTGCAACTCGTTGCCGCGCGGGATGAAGTGATCCAATCGTCGAAGGAACTTTCGCTCGATGATGGCGCACTGAAACTTTCCGAACTCCTGCGCGCGGCGGATCCCATCAAGCTCGCTGATGAGGCTGGTGCCTTGCCATCGACCAGGCAGCGTGCGGTTTACGAAGCTTTCCCTGAGGCATTTGCCAACTCATGGGTTGAGAAGATGGTTCGCGTGTTTGATCGCGTTGGTGCGCGGGGCGTGACGGAAATCGCCCGCATCTTGATCGACCGCAATGAATTGCCCGCGCTCAACAAGCATCTCGCATCGGCGATCGCACGACGTTCGCTCGGTGCCGATGCTCTCATCTGGGTTTGCCGCGAGCGCAAGGCTGCGGCGGCCGATGTGTTTTGCCCCGATGTCGGTGCTGCAGTTCTTAATCTTCTCGAAAACGACCACCTTTCTGACGGTCCGCGCAAGACCTCGCGTTTGCAAAGCCTCCTTGGCGATGACAAGTTGCTGCTGACGGATCTGGTCGGCATCATGGACGTCAACGAATCCCGCAATTTCGCCCGGCGCCTTATGGATTGCCCGGTGTTTGCCGATCTCGAGAAAAAATCCCTGATGGCGCGCATCATCAAGGCACGCCCGGAGACTGCCGAGCTGGTGAGCGGAGAAAATTCCAAACGCCCGGAAGAGGCTCTGCTTGTTTCGTGGGACAGCCTCGAGAAGAAGAAGACCGAACTCGATGAGATGATCCGCGTGCGAATCCCGCAAAACACCAAGGACATTTCCATCGCCCGTGAGTACGGCGACCTTCGCGAGAACTTCGAGTACAAGTCGGCCAAGGACCTGCAGAAATACCTCATGCACCGCAAGAGCGAGCTCGAGCGCGACATCCACCGCGCCCGCGGCACCGACTTCAAGGGCTCCGATGCGGCGAAGGTCAATATCGGCACGATCGTCACGCTCGCCGACGCAGCGGGCAAAGAAGTCGAGATGACCGTGCTCGGGGCATGGGACTCGGATCCCGAAAAGAAACTCGTTTCCTACCTCTCCGAGGTCGGCAAGGCCCTCGTCGCTCGTGCGCCGGGTGAAACGGTCGTCATCCGCGATCAAGTCACCGAATCGCCAGAAGAATGGACGATCCGTTCCATACGCCCTTACAATCCTTAATTCATCTCCAAACAAACGAAACAAGCACCATGGACTATACCACCATTGTTGAAATCCGCGGCCGCGAAGTCATCGACTCGCGCGGCAATCCTACTGTTGAAGTCGATGTCAAGCTGGACGGCGGTGCCGTCGGCCGCGCGGCGGTTCCTTCGGGAGCATCGACCGGTGAGCATGAAGCTGTTGAGCTTCGCGACGGCGACAAGAAGCGCTTCCTTGGAAAGGGTGTGCTCAAGGCCGTCAACAACGTGAACAACAAGATCGCTCCGGCGCTCCTTGGTTACTGTGCGACCGAGCAATCGGCGATCGATGCCGCGATGCTCGCGCTCGATGGCAGCTCGACCAAGAAGCACCTTGGTGCGAATGCGATTCTCGGTGTTTCGATGGCGGTGGCCAAGGCCTCTGCCGCGCAACTCGGCGTGCCGCTCTACAAATACCTCGGCGGACCCAACGCGAAGGTTCTGCCGGTGCCGATGATGAACATCATCAATGGCGGTGCCCACTCGGACGCGCCGATCGACTTCCAGGAATTCATGATCATGCCGGTCGGTGCGCCGACGCTGCGTGAGGCGCTGCGCTACGGTGCCGAAGTTTTCCACTCGCTCAAGAAGGTCCTGCACGATCGCGGTCTTTCCACCGCGGTGGGTGACGAAGGTGGCTTTGCGCCAAACCTAAAGAGTGCCGATGACGCGCTTGGCGTTATTTGCCAAGCGATCGAAAAGGCTGGCTACAAGGTGGGCGACGACATCGCGATTGCTCTCGATGTCGCGAGCTCGGAATTCTTCGATAAGAAGAAGAAAGCCTATGTCTTCAAGAAGTCCGACAAGTCGGTGAAGAGCGCCGAAGAACTTGTGGCCTACTACGCGAAGCTGCAGAAAAAGTACCCGATCATCTCGATCGAAGACGGCTGCGCCGAAAACGATTGGGCCGGCTGGAAGGTGATCACCGACAAGCTCGGCAAAACCACCCAGCTTGTTGGCGACGACCTCTTCGTCACCAACACCGAGTTCCTTGCCAAGGGCATCACCCAAGGCGTGGCAAACTCGATCCTGGTAAAGGTCAACCAAATCGGTACGCTCACCGAGACCTTCGACGCCGTCGAGATGGCCAAGGAAAATGCCTACACCGCTGTGCTGAGCCACCGTTCCGGTGAGACCGAGGATAGCACGATCGCCGACATTGCCGTGGCGACCAATTGCGGTCAGATCAAGACCGGCTCGATGAGCCGCTCGGACAGGATCGCGAAGTACAACCAACTCCTCCGCATCGAGGAGGAACTGGGCGACGATGCCGTTTTCGGCGTGAGCAAGCTCAAGGTTCTCAAGTGATCGGTTGATCTCCACGAACCATTCAAAAATCGGCGGATCCGGATGCGGGTTCGCCGATTTTTTGTTTCCAGCGTGCCGCATTCATCGGGCATGGCCGGATATCGCCTTGCCTCGGTGTGCCGGGCATCGCTAGTTTTCACCATCCTGCGCAAGTGCATAGAATCACAATGATTCTGCAGGTATGCCCCAAGCTTCAAACTCCACGACACCATGTTAGGCCTGAACCGATTGAGCATCCAGACTAAGATGATCCTCCTGCTGCTGGCAGTGAGTTTATCGTCCATCGCAGTTGTGGCATGGAACAGTTATAAGTCCGGCAGGTCGGCACTGATCCGTGCGGCGGAGGATCACCTCAAGGGCGTGCAGGTGGCCAAGACCACGACGCTGAAGGCGATGCTCGATTCGTTGCGGGATCAGGTTATCTCCATGTCGGACAGTCATGTGACGATCGACGGCATGAGGGAGTTTCGTGCTGCTTACAAGAGCCTCAATGCCGCGTCGCTGACGCCGGAGCAGTCTGAGAAACTCGAAGGGTTTTATGAAAACGATTTCCTTCCGAAGCTCGCCGAGCAGATCGATGGTGAGCCTGTGCTCGAGCAATATCTGCCGGTAAAGCCCGCAGAGCGATACCTCCAGTATCACTACCTTTCGAACAATCCCCATCCTTACGGCAAGAAGCAGGAGTTGGAGGAATCGGAATCGGACCAATCCTCCTACGGCAAGATTCACGAGACCTACCACAATGCGTTTGAGCGCGCGGTGAAGATTTTCGGATTTGAGGATGTGATGCTGGTCGATGCTGAAAGCATGGAAATTGTTTACAGCTATCAGAAGACCAGTGAATTTGCGACCAACCTTGAGACGGGTCCCTACGCCAACACGCTGATGGCATCCAAAGTGCGGGCAATGCGCGGCAACAATGACCGTGATGATTTCAAAATCGCCGATTTCGAGCCATATCGCCCGAGTCTTGGCAAGCCGATGGGATTTGCGGTGAGCCCGATCTTTGATGGTCCGCAGATGATTGGTTTGCTGGTGCTGCAGTTTCCGATCGATAACTTCAACAAGGTCCTGACAGGCAATTTCAATTGGGCTGAGGAAGGGATGGGGCAAACCGGCGAGACCTATCTCGTCGGTCCGGACAAGACGATGCGCAGCCGCTCGCGCTTCATGTACGAGAAGCCCAAAGATTTTGTGCAACTCTTGCGTCAGAGCAGCGTGCCTACATCGGTGGTCGAGAGAATCGAAAAGCAGGGAAATGTGATTTGTGCGATGCCGGTCGAGTCGGAAAGCGTGGCGGCCGCCTTCCGCGGGCAAAAGGGCATCATGGTGGTGAACGATTATCGCGGTGAGGAGACATTGAGTGCCTACGGGCCGCTCGAGCTTAATTCGTTGCGCTGGGCAGTGATCACCGAAAAGGATCTTGCTGAGGTCGAGGCACCGATACACCAACTGGGGCGCACGGTGCTGATTGTTGCGAGTGGTATGGCATTGGCGGTCACGCTCCTGGCGCTGATGTTTTCCCATTTGCTCACGCGTCCCTTGCGTGCACTCACGGAGGGAGCTCTGCGTCTGGGTCGTGGTGAAACGGATGTGAAGGTGAGGGTCAAGTCGCGTGATGAATTCGGCGAGCTTGGCAGGGTTTTCAACCAGATGTCCGAAAACATCAAGCAGCAGACCGAGCGGTTGGAGGGGCAGGTGCGCGAGAATCAGGAGCTGCTGCACAGCATTCTGCCTGCATCGGCAGTGGCGCAGCGGCAGGAGGGTGATGAGAAAGCCAACCGCGAGTTTGCGGATGTCTCGGTGCTCTTTGCCGAGATTGTCGGCATGGAAGAGCTTGGTGGAAAACTCGGCGAGGCTGCAGCGCTTTCCTCACTCGGCGACCTCATCGAGGCCTTCGACGAAGCTGCGGAGGAATCCGGCATCGAAAAGGTCAAGACGATCGGCGGATCCTATCTCGCAGTCTGCGGGCTTTCGGTCAACAGGCCGGACCATGTGCGTCGCATCATCCAGTTCGCCCAACAAATGGAGCGCATCATCGGGGTCTACAACCGCGACGAAAAAGCTCACCTCGCCATTTCCATCGGCATCAACTCCGGTCCGGTGGTTGGAGGTGTGGTGGGTCGACGCAAGTTCCTTTACGACCTTTGGGGCGACACGGTGACGATTGCCAAAAAGCTCTCGGCCGGCAACCGCACCGCGATTCGCGTGACCTCGCAAATTCGCGAGCGCATTGGCGATCAATTCAACTTCGGGGCTTCGCATAAAATCGAAACCGAAGGCAAACCGGCCATCGAGGCATGGGAAGTCGTCGCTTGATACGGCGCTGATCTGAAACAAGGACCGAGTCATGAATACGCTTCTCCAACAAACGATCTCAAACCTTTGGCCCGCCATTTTTCTGGCCGTGGGTTTTCCGGTGGTGCTTTTGATCCTCAACGAAAGCATCGCCGCCTGCAATCGGGCAGGGCTGGTGCTGGCACGCACGCTGCGCTCGATCCGCAATCTTGTGGCGCCGGCATTAGCGCTTCTGATCTTCGTGCGCTACATCATCGAGTTGCCCCAATCGAACACCTTTGTGCGAGTGGTCGAAACTGGCTTCTGGGTGCTGTTGCTCTATGCCTTGCTTGGAGTCGTCAATGACCTCGTCTTTGGATCCGCACGCAGCGATACATGGCGCGAAAAGGTACCGAAACTTTTCCGGGACCTCGTTCGCGCGATGCTCGTGGCGGTCGGCGCGATGGTGATCTATTCGCAGGTCTGGGGACACGAAATCGAAGGCGCGCTTGCCGCCCTCGGCGTCGGATCGATCGTCATCGGCCTCGCGCTGCAAGAGCCGCTCGGCAACATCGTTTCCGGACTCATGCTGCTTTTCGAGCGCCCGCTCAATGTGGGTGATTGGGTCATCGCCGAAGGAGTCACCGGACGCGTCATCGAAATCAACTGGCGCTCGGTTCACATCGAAACGCCAACCCGTGAGCTCCAGATCATTCCCAATGTCTCACTCTACAAAGGACCCTTCACCAACCTCTCGCGGCCAACCACCGCCCGCACCGAACGCATCGAAGTCGGCTTCAGCTACGATGATCCGCCGAACCGCGTGAAGAGCCTCATGATGGGGATCCTTACCACAACCGAGGGGGTGATCCAGCAGCCGCCGCCGTCGGTGCGAACCTTCAATTACGCCGATTTCTCGATCATCTATCGCATGTCATTCACCGTCGATAGCATGGAGGACCTTCCGGATATTCGCGACAGCATCATGACGCGCATTTGGTATGTGGTGAAACGCGAGGGTCTCACGATTCCGTTTCCGATCGCCTTTGAGTACGGCCCCGGCGAAAGCCCGACTCCAACACCGCCGACACCCGCCCAACTGCTCGGACTTTACCCGCGCTTCAAACCAGCGCTCAAGCATGAGGACTCGGAACCCGTGGTCACGGTGTATGCCGCCGGCGAAACCGTGCAGGACGCGGAGATCAAATTCAAAGGCTTCGCCCTCATCCTCGAAGGCCGCGCGAAATTGCTTTCGACGAATGCCAACGGCAAACCGATCCAGATCGGCGAAATTGGCGTAGGTGAATGCTTCGGCGATCAACTTACCGCCGGCGCCTCGGTCAGTGACATCGACATCCTCGCCATCGAAGACCTCAAGATCATGGTCTTCGAAGATGAAGTCATCGGCGACTTGCTGAACCAATCACCCGTCCTCGCCGATGAAATCGGCGACGCCATCGAACTCAGACGCCAAGCCGCCCAGGCGGCGCGGAGAATGAGAGGGTAGAGGATGTCGAACATTGAACATCCAACATTGAACATCGAAGTGAAGAAAATGAAGAGGCTGCTTCTTTAATGGCAGGGACCGTTCTCCGTAACGGTCCGCCCCGGTAGGGCGACGCGGCCTCGCGGCGCCGATTCTTCAGGAGAGATTTTCCCATCACTGCCACCACAAGAGGCGATTGGTACCCCGGCTTGGATTCGAACCAAGGACCAATTGATTAAGAGTCAACTGCTCTACCAACTGAGCTACCGAGGCATGGGGTGTGGCGGATTGACTTGGGAGCCAATGTCGCTGACGGGGGTGAAACTAGCGCGGAGGGCATGGGTGGCAAAGCAAAAAATTCTTGGTCATGGGGCGAAATCGCGTGACGGCGCGGAGTGGTCGATTCGGGCATAATTTCGTTGGAGTCGTGCGGAGTTTCGCGCATGACAGGCGCGCTTCGATGAGTTTTTTACACGAGTCCCGACTGACCCTGCGTTTGGCAGTGCCGCTGATGATTGGTCAGTTGAGCCAGATGCTGATGGGTGTGGTCGACACGCTGATGGTTGGAAAGTTGGGCGTGACCGAGCTGGCGGCGCTGACCTTTGCCAACTCGCTGTTTCATGTGCCGTTTGTGTTTGGTATTGGTTTGCTTTCGGCGGTTTCGGTTTTCAGTTCCAACGCGCGTGGGTCGGATGATGCGGCGAAGGCGCGAGGGAGTTGCCTTGACGGGATGTGGATGGCTTTGTGGATTGGGCTTTTGCTGTTTGCGGTTGCTTGGGTGGTGTCGATGCGGCTGGATTGGTTTCATCAGCCCCCTGAAGTGGCGGCGAGCATGGTCGGGTATTTTCGGATTGTGATGGCATCGATGGTGCCGGCGCTGGCCTCGATCGCGTTGAAGAACCATGCAGATGCGCTGAACCGTCCATGGCCGCCGTTTTGGATTTTTCTCGGCGGGGTCTTGCTCAATGTCGTTCTCAATTGGCTTATGATTTATGGAAACATGGGGTTTCCGAAATTGGGATTTGAGGGTGCGGCATGGGCGACGCTGATTGCGCGGACGGCGATCTTGGTGGCGATGCTGGTGTGGCTGAGGCATGCCGGTCTGAACGATTGGGTGCCTGAATCGTGGCTGCGTTTGGGAAAGTTGGCCGGCATGAAAAAGCTGATGACAATCGGCGCGCCGGCGAGTTTGCAGATGCTCAGTGAGGTCGCGGCATTTTCCGTGACGGGCTTGATCATGGGGCGCTTCGGCCGCGAGGCGATGGCGGCGCATCAGATTGCGATCACGCTTGCGGGGTTGGCCTTCATGGTGCCGCTGGGGCTATCGATGGCGTTGACCGTGAGGGTGGGGGAGGCGCATGGGGCAGGTGAAATGCATCGGCTTTCGCCGATTGTGCGATCGGGTTGGTTTTTGCTGTTTGTGTATGGGTTGATTGCGGCGGTAAGTTTTCTGCTGTTTGGCAGGGAAATGGCATTGGTCTTCACGCCAGCGGCTGAGGTGGTGGGTATCGCGGCGACGATGCTCATGATTGTGGGAATTTTCCAAGTGTTCGACGGTTTGCAGGTCGGTTCGTCATCGATGTTGCGTGGATTACACGATGCGCGGATGCCGGCCTTGATCAGCTTTGTGGCGTATTGGGTCGCGGGCTTGCCGGTGGCGGCATGGCTGGCGTTTAGAGGCGGGCTTGATGCGCCTGGTGTCTGGTGGGGGCTTGCCGCGGGATTGTTTGTAGCTTGTGCGACTCTGGGTCCACGCTTGTGGTTCCGCGTCCGGCGTGATACTCCATCCGCGTGATAAGGCTCGTGCCCTTGCTGTGGATGATTCTGACAACGGCCCTGTTTGGTCAGTTGCAGACATTTCGGAATTGCAGTTTTGTCGCAAAGGATTGGGCGGATGGCGACAGCTTTGCGGTGAAGTTTCCCGATGGCAAAGAGCGGACGGTGAGGCTTTACGGCGTTGATTGCATCGAGATGCATGTGAAGGGCGATGACACCAATGCGCGGCGCTTGCGGGATCAGCGGCGGTATTTCGGCATTGCCGACATCACGATTGCCAAATCGGTGGGCGAGGCGGCGAAGGCCTGCTCCGCCGGGTGGATGCAAAAATTATTTACGGTCCGCACGATGTTTGCCGATGCGCGTGGTGACGGCCGGTTTGAACGGGTCTATGGATTTGTGGAATTGTCCGACGGGCGTGATCTTTCAGAAGCCTTGGTCGAGGCGGGTCTGGCGCGAGCCTTTGGGGTGGTGCGGCAACTGCACGATGGCAGAACCGGCGAGGAATGGTCCGAGCATCTGAAAGATCTAGAGTTGATCGCCGCGCGCAAGGGGCTTGGCGCGTGGAAGCACACCGATTGGTCGAAGCTCGCGGAGGTGCGCAAAGAAGCGCGTGATGAGGTGAAGGAAATCAAGGTCGCGCAGGGCGAGGAAAATGCGAGCGAGGACAATCCGGTGGATCTCAACAAAGCGACGATTGAGGAGCTCATGAAGCTGCCTAAGGTTGGCAGGAAAACGGCGGAGGAAATCATCAGGGCAAGGCCTTATCGATCGTTGAAGGATCTCGACAAGGTTTCCGGCATTGGGCCGAAGATGATTGAGTTGATTGGGCCGCTGGTGAGGGTTGGGGGATGAACTTTGAACATTGAACATCCATCATTGAACATCGAAGTTGGAAGAAGTTTCAAGTTGTCAGTATTCAGTTGGCAGTGAAGAGAGAAGATTGAAGAAGCGGCTTCTTTTTCTTCCCCATTAACCAATAACGAATAACCAATAACCTTTTCTCACCCCTCCTCAATTTCGGCGCGAGAGATGGAGAAGGCGGCGAGTTCGTTCACTTCTTCGAGAGTGGTGACATGGCAAAGTTTTTGGCGGAGTTCGCGGGCGCCGGGAAAGCCTTTGCAGTAGGCCATGAGCCTTGAGCGCATGGAAGTGAGAGTTTGTTTTTCGCTGCCGTAGCGTTCGCTTTCGATGGCGAGGCGGCAGTGACGGATGACCAACTGCCAGCGCTCTTCGAGGTCGATTGGTGGGAGGTCGGTGCCGGTTTCGATGAAGTGGCGGGCTTCGCGAAAGACCCATGGGTTCTGCATTGCGGCGCGCCCGATCATGACGCCTGAGACGGCGGTTTCGCTGCGGCGCTTGATCACATCGCGGCCGCAGGTGATGTCGCCATTGCCGATGACCGGGATGCGCACCGAGCGGGCGACCGAGTCGATGACATTCCAATCGGCCTCGCCGCCGTAGCTTTGGGCGCGGGTGCGGCCGTGAACGGTGATGGCACTCATGCCGCTGTCTTCGAGGATCTTTGCCACCTCGACTGCATTGATCGATTCCGAGTCCCAACCGGTGCGGATTTTTGCGGTGACGGGCACATCGCTGCCGACCGCATGGGCGACGCCGGATGCTACCTCCGCCAGTAGAGGGCAATTTTTGAGCAGTGAGGATCCACCATTTTTTGCGACCACTTTGTTCACCGGGCAACCGAAGTTGATGTCGATGAAATCGGGTTTCTTCCAATCGATGATTTTCTTCGCCGCTTCGCCCATGCGTTTGCCATCGGCGCCGAAGATCTGGACGCCGACCGGGCGTTGATCGTCGCTGAACTCGGTGTACTTGCGGGTGCGATCATCACGCTGAAGGATGCCCTCGGCGGAGACGAATTCGGTGACCATCACATCGGCCCCGAGTTCCTTGCAGATCTGACGAAAAATCACATCCGTGACCCCGGCCATGGGCGCAAGGTAAAGCGGAAAGCGATCGTTTGAGAACCAGGCGAGCACGGGTGAAATCAAGATTGGGGCTGCCGGCGCGTCCACTCCGCATCAGCGTGCGTGATGGAATCAGAGCTCGCCTTCGATGAGGTCGTCGAGCGTTTGGCGTTTGCGTACGAGGGTGGCGGTTTCGCCTTCGACGAGTACTTCGGCGGGAAGTGGGCGCGAGTTGTAGTTCGAGGCCATCACGAAGCCGTAGGCACCGGCGGACATCAGCGCGACGCAATCGCCGGGGGCGAAGTGCGGGAGCTCGCGGTCTTGGCAGAAGAAGTCGCCACTTTCGCAGATCGGGCCGACCACATCGACTTTTTGCAGGCTGCTGTCGGCAGCTTTGCGAAGCGGCACGATTTCGTGGTGGCCTTCGTAGAGGGCCGGGCGAATGAGGTCATTCATGCCGGCATCGACGATGCGGAAAGTTTTGGCGGAGCCTTTCTTTTCGTAGAGGCAGCGAGTGATGAGCACGCCGGCGTTGCCGACAATAAAGCGGCCGGGTTCGACGAGGATTTTGAGGCCGAGGTCCTTGAGGCGCGGTACGACTTCGCGTCCGTATTGTTCGATGGTGAGCGGGCGTTCGCCTTCAGGTCTGCTTTCCCACCATTGTGAAGGGCCGGACTCGAGTGAGTCCTGATAGACGATGCCGATGCCGCCGCCGATCGACCAGAACTCGATGCCGTGGCGTTCTTTCAATTGCCGTGCGAGCGGTGCGACTTTTTCGACTGCTTCGACGAAGGGCGCGACCGAGGTCAGCTGCGAGCCGATGTGCATTTGGAGCCCGCGCATGCGGATGTGAGGAAGTTCCTTGGCAGCGCGTTCGTAGAGTCCGACGATGGCATCGAAGTCGACGCCGAATTTGTTTTCCGATTTGCCGGTGGAAATGTACTTGTGCGTTTTCGCGTCGACATTTGGGTTCACGCGCACGGCTGCGGGAGCGATCATGCCGAGCTCGCCGGCGACTTCGTTGAGGTAGCGGAGTTCCTCCTCGCTTTCGACATTGAACGAGTAGATGCCTTGCTCGAGCGCATAGACGATTTCATCGCGCGTTTTGCCGACGCCGGCAAAGGTGCAGTGGGCCGGATCGCCGCCGGCTTTGATCACGCGGAAAAGTTCGCCGCCCGAGACGATGTCGAAGCCGGCGCCTTCGTGGGCGAGCAGGCGTAGCACCGAGAGATTGGAGTTGGCTTTCACCGCGTAAGCGACCTCGTGGCTGACACCGGAGAGCGCTTGGTCGAGGCGGCGGTAGTGATCGAGAATTGTGCCTGCGGAATAGACATAGAGGGGAGTGCCGTGCTCCTCGACCAGGGAGCTAAGTTCGACATCGTCGCAGAAGAGTGACTCGTTTTTGTAGGAAAATCCGTGCATGGCGGGAGGTTTGTTAAACGCTGGCGGGGGCCGGGTAAAGCCGGAACGAGACCATTTTGGCCATGAATTCCCGCGCTCGGGGCTTGCAATGTCGTGCCTGATGTCCGAATTGGTGCTGTGCCCCAACCACGGAAAATCGCCTTATTCGGCGGCACTTTTGATCCGATCCACCTCGGGCACCGTCACATGGCCGAGGTAGCGGTGAAGGCGCTTGGGCTCGATGAGGTGCGATTCATTCCGTGCCGGATTTCCCCGCACAAGCAGGGCTCGGCCCCTGCCTCGGCCGAAGACAGGTTGGCGATGCTGCGACTTGCGATGACGGATGCGCGATGGGCGGTGATCGACGACCTTGAGCTGCGTCGCGATGGGCCATCATTTTCCTATGAGACCGCTGAGGCGATGCTCGCTCAATTTCCCGATGCCAAACTTTATTGGATCATGGGCGGCGATCAATGGGACGCCTTGCCGAGGTGGAAGCATCCCGAGCGGCTCGCGCGATGTGTCGAGTTCATCGTTGTTTCGCGCGGCGGAAACATTCCATCGCGCGATCATTTCCCCATGCATTCCATCACGACCGAGCACCCTGCTTCAGCGACGGAAATTCGCATGGCATTGGCTGGCGGAGATGCAAAAGACGAATGGCTTCACCCCGATGTCGCTGAATACATCCGCAGGCACCGGATCTACGAGGACTGAGTTTTTCTGCCCGCAGCAAACCACCAGAGCCATGTGAGACTCAGCAAGATCGCCGAGAGGCCGACATGCAGGACTTGCACCCATGAGTAGATGTGGACCTGCGACATGATGATGCCGAGGATCATCTGCGCCAGAATGATGAAGAGCACCCCATAGCCGACTTTGCCGATGCCGCCATTTTTTTTGCAGTGGATCCAAATCCAGATACCGAGAGCGAGGATGAGCCATGAGAAACTGCGGTGGAGGAGGTACTTCCACGAATGCTCGAGTTCGCCGATCCACTCCGAGCGTGGCGCGTCGTGATGGAATTTTGACATCGCGTCGGTGAGTTCGCGGACTTGTGCGCCGATGATGCCGGTGAAGACGATGGATCCCAAAAGCACGGTGAGCAGCAAGCGAAGCTTGGCCCTAGCGGGCTCGTTCATGCGTAACCTCCACGGCTGATCCGTGCCGCGCCATGCGCAGTAGGCCAGTGTGCCGGTGAGGGACATCGCCAGTGCGAGATGGATGGTGAGCACGCCGGGTTTGAGGCCGCTATAGACGACCCTTGCGCCCATCCACGCATTGATCAGCACCACCGCCAGTGACGCGAAGGCCATAAAAAAGACCAGTGGTCTGCGCGACCGTTGCCAGAATGCGGCGATGAAGGTAGCGAGCGAGAAAAACCCGACCGGCAGGCTGCAGAGGCGGTTGATGAATTCGGTCCATACATGCCGCGGGTTGAACTCCGAACGCAGGGTCTCGGCGGTGATTGTCGATGGATCGCGGCCCATGCGCTCGGCCTTGCGCTGGAATTTTTCGATCGGAAGTTTTTCGAAATCCACCTCGTCGGCACTCGTCGGCGGGATCAGGCAACCCCAGCAGGTTGGCCAATCGGGGCAGCCCATGCCGGAGCCAGTAACGCGCACAGTGGCGCCGACAAAGATGAGGAACAGGACCGAAACCAAGGCCGCGGTGGCCAGCTTCTGAAATCGGGTCATCGCCATGCGCCAAAGATGCTGAGTGGAGGGCCCGATGCCAGAGAAAATCGGAAATTTTCATTTTTCTGAAATTCCCCAGTTGGCGGATTCGGGGGATGCGTTTAATTTGGCGGCGTGTCATCCGATTTCCAAACGCACCAGATGCAGCTTCGCGGCAAATTGTTGCTCGCGGAGCCAGGCATGCGCGATCCATCGTTTCAGCGTTCGGTGCTCTTGATCTGTGCTCATGAGCCTGGCGATGGTGCGAGCGGCCTGATCCTGAACCGTCCGCTTGGCAAGGTGGTGGGCGAGTTGCTGAAGGACGAGGCCTTCGAGCCTTTGAAAAACATTCAAGTGTATGAGGGTGGGCCGGTCTTGCGTGATCAGCTGATGTTTTGCTCGATGTGGTGGACGCCCAAGCGCGGGCTTCATTGGGCGATGCGGATCTCGATCGAAGAGGCAACCGAGCATGTCCGTCGCCCCGGGCGCATCGTGCGGGCTTATTTGGGTCATGCCGGATGGAGCCCGGGCCAGCTTGAGGGCGAAATGAGCCAGCAAACATGGATCAGCACCGAGCCCACGCGGGAATTTCTCGGCGCTGGTCAGGACATCGCACTATGGCAAAGCCTGCTGCGCAATGTCTCGCCGCTTTATCGTATCCTCGTCGAGGCGCCCGATGATCCGTATTTGAATTGAGCCGCGGGATTCTGTGATTGCCCGATCGGTCCGCATGCCTTTCCCTGCAGCGTCTCCAGACACTTAGATTTTCCCATGTCCGAAACCACCATCCAGTTCAGCCCGATTGATGAAATCATCGCCGAGATTGCGGCAGGCCGATTGGTGATTTGTGCGGATGATCCCTCGCGCGAAAATGAGGCCGATCTGATCGGTGCCGCATCGCTTTGCACGGCGGAAATGGTGAACTTCATGGCCGTGCATGGCCGCGGATTGATCTGTGCGCCATTGGTCGCCGAGCGGACCGAGGAACTGGATCTGCCACAAATGACCCGCCGCAACACCGAGGGGCACAAGACTGCATTCACCGTCAGCGTCGATGCCGCCAAGGGCGTGGGCACCGGCATCTCGGCCGCCGATCGCGCACACACGATTCGCCTGCTGGCCGATATGTCGGTGGGCGCCGATGCCTTCGTGCGGCCGGGCCATGTGTTTCCATTGCTGGCAAGCCCCGGCGGCGTGCTGCGTCGCGCGGGCCACACCGAGGCGGCGGTGGATCTCACTCGTTTGGCCGGATTGCCCGAAGCTGCGGTGATTTGTGAAATCATCAATGACGATGGCACGATGGCGCGGGTCGGTGACCTCGGGGATTTCCAACGCCGTCATGGTCTCAAGGCCTGCACGATTGCGCAGCTCATCGAGTACCGTCGCCGTTCGGAGAAACTCGTGCTGCGTGAGGAGTGCATCAAGATGCCCACCGACTTCGGCGAGTTTGACTGTCACCTTTATCGCATCGCTACCGACCTGAGTCATCATCTTGCCCTCACGCGTGGTGAGATCGATCCGGATGTGCCGACGCTGGTGCGCGTGCATTCCGAGTGTCTCACTGGCGATGTCTTCCACTCGCAGCGCTGCGATTGTGGCGGCCAGTTGGCGGCTGCGCTCGAGCACATTTCAAAAGAAGGCGGCGTGCTGCTTTACCTGCGCCAGGAGGGCAGGGGCATCGGCCTGCCGGCAAAGATCCGCGCCTACAAACTCCAGGAGCAAGGCATGGACACGATCGAGGCCAACGAAAAACTCGGCTTCGCCGCCGACCTGCGCGAATACGGCATGGGCGCGCAGATCCTTTGCGACCTCGGCGTGCGCAAGATCCGCCTGCTTACCAACAACCCGAAAAAAGTCGTCGGCCTCGAAGGCTACGGCCTCGAAATCACTGAGCAAATTCCGCTCTCACTGCCGGCCAACCTGCACAACGAGAAGTACCTCGAAACCAAGCGCTTGCGCATGGGGCACGCCCTATAGGTGCAACGCCCAGCTACGCGGCAGACAAAGTCGTTGTTGCACTCGGCACCCATTTGCCCCCATATTGATGACATGGAACTTGACCTGATCGATGTGCAATTCGACCTGCACGAAGTCAAGCCGCGCGAACTTGAGGAAGCGCTGGAAGATCCCTTTGCGGTCCGTTTCCTGCCCGACTGCGAACGGCAGGATGGCGCATCGCGATTCTATTCGCTCGGGCGTACGGTTGCCGATCGTCATTTGTTCTGCGCTTTTTGCACTGATGGTAAAACTGCACGCGTGGTAGCTGCGCGCGACATGACTGAAACGGAACGAAAATTTTACGATCGGCAATATGCCGACTGCCGCTGACCGAACTATCGCCCCAATTTCCATCCGCATGAAGCCCATCAACAACTGGTCAGAAATCCCGGAGTTTGTCGACGAGGCGGCGGAGGCCCGTTTTTGGGAAAATCATGAACTCGATGGCAGGCTCATGGCCGCTTCGATTCATGAAGCGGATTCGCGCGACTCGACCACCATCACATTGCGTTTCGACCCGCGCATGCTTTCGCGGCTCAAGCGCATCGCACGCTCGAGATTCCTGAACTACCAGTCGATGATGAAACAATGGCTGGCCGAGAGACTCGAAGAGGAGATGCGCAAACAATGAGTATCTTGCGTTGGTTTCGACATCCGCTGATTTGGTTTATCGCAGTGCTGGTATGGATGCGAACCATCTGGTTTCTGTCATCGATTCCTGGCGACAAGAATCCGCAGCTCAAGATGCAACTCGACAAGCTGGCCCACTTCCTCGGCTTTGCCGGTGGTGGCATTCTCATCGCGGGTCTATTTACGACCATCACGCTGGTTCTCTTGCGGCGCAAGGTGCGTTGGGATCTTATCATCACCGCGACCGCGATCACCGTGGGCCTGCTTGGTTGGTTTGATGAATGGCGCCAATGTTTCACGCCTGGCCGCAGTGGCGCCAACATGGCTGATTGGGCGGCGGATTTCCTTGGCGGCATTACCGGGGCTTTGGTGTTTCGTTGGATCTATTTTCGCCTCGGCCATAAAGGCGGGGATTGATTGAATGCGACGATTGGACGTTCGCATAGGAGATTGACGCAACCACAGCGATCGTCAAACCTTTGCCCATGGCTCGCCCGGGATTGATCCTCAAACTCAGTTGCCCCGATCAGGCGGGCATCGTCGCGAAAATTGCCAACTATGTGGCAAGTCACCGCGGCAACCTCGTCGAGTTCAACCAGTTTTCCGATTCGCTCGAGGGCAGGTTTTTCGCTCGGCTTGAAATCGAAACCAACGACCTCGATGTCCAAGCGCAGGATTTCATCGACGGCTTCGGTACCCTTGGGCGCTCGCTGAAAGCGGAGTGGCATTTTCGCCGCTTGCCGTATCGCATGCGCACCGCTCTTTTGGTCACCAAGACCGATCACTGTCTCAACGAAATCCTCTGGCGCACCGAGCTCGGCGAGCTGCCCATCGAGATCACCTCAATCATCGGCAATCGCCCGAATTGCCGCCCGATCGCCGATCGCTCAAACATCCCGTTTCACGAGATCGACATGGATGGCGGCAAGCGCGCCGCCGGCTTTGCGGAAATTCGCAAGCTCATCGTCGAGCAGGATGTCGAGTTGATCGTGCTCGCTCGTTTCATGCAGATTTTACCCAACGATTTCTGCCGGGATTTTGCCGGTCGCATCATCAACATTCACCACAGTTTCTTGCCCGCTTTCATTGGCGCCAATCCGTACAAGCAGGCTTACGAGCGCGGGGTGAAACTCATCGGTGCCACCTGCCACTATGTCACTGCCGACCTCGATGCCGGACCGATCATCGAGCAGGAAGTCGAGCGCGTGCACCACTTTCATACGCCCAACGACCTCGTACGCCTCGGACGCAATTGCGAGCGAATCGCGATTGCCAAGGGCATTCGCTACCATGTCCACGACCGCACAATCATCGACGGTCACCGCGCCATCGTTTTCCCTGATTGACGCAATTGCAGGCTTTACAAGCCCAGCCCGTGCTCCTATTTTCGCCGCCCGCGCAGGGAGAGGTGGCTGAGTGGTCTAAGGCACCCGATTCGAAATCGGACGCAGGGTAATACTTGCCGTGGGTTCAAATCCCACCCTCTCCGCCATCTTGTTGATTACCAACAGTTTTTGCTTCTTTTTGCGTATTCATAGGGATTCTTGCGTTACTGGATTTTGTCGGTGTTGCATGTTTTTGTGTCTTTAATGGTCAGTTTGTGTGGAACGGGACAGATTTCTGTCGGGGACTTGAAATTTGCACCCCCGCAGGATCGCCCGCCACCACCTCCACGAGGCTTCCATGCAACGCCACATGAAGGAGGCTGTCCGGAAGTCTGGGATCTCCAAGCGAGCCACCTGCCACACGATGCGCCATTCGTTCGCGACGCATCTGCTCGAATCCGGCACCGACATCCGTATGGTTCAATCTCTTAGGGGACACGCACACGTCGAAACCACCATGATCTACCTTCACGTCATGAAAAAGCCCGGAGCCGGTGCTCCGAGTCCCCTTGATCTCACCTGACCACCACCACCTCACCCCTTCCAGATCGCTCTTGGCACTTCCTTCGTAGACGCGTAGGTTGCGAAAAATGAATGGATTTTCCACAAATATGCCCTTCCGGGCTGCCTTTGTCCTAAAACAACCGCGCGCGACTGTTCCAGGTAAAATGCCGCGTGTGACTCAATAAAACTGTTGTGCAAAAATGAATATTCTCAAAGACATACTGACATTCGCCTGGAGAGGCAGCGGAAAATACGTCCTGATCACCTGCGTGGTGTTGTCCATCATCGCCGATCTCGCCGGATTAGCCCCTTTGTTCGGAGCGATCGCCACACTGTTTCTGAGTGGGTATTTTTGCGCCATCTATTACCAGTTGATTCAGTCCACAGCAACAGGTGGCAAAGAGGCTCCAGAATTTCCCGACACGTCCAACATCTTTGAGGACATCATTTGGCCTATGTTGCAGATTTTTGTGGTGGCCATAGTTTCCTTCGGACCTTTTGTTGGATACGTCATTTGGGCTGGTGATGAGGCCGCTAATCCGATGATTGCTTACGCCCTTCTAGGTCTGGGCGTTGTGTATTTTCCGATGGCGATCCTTGCCGTTGTTATTCTGGGATACACAGGCGCATTGAGTCCGCATATTGTGCTTCCTGCTCTATTTCGAGGCGGATGGATTTACTGGCTGGGAGTCATGCTGCTTTTGGTGCTCTATTTTATCGGCTCCGTTGTTGAAGACATTTTTTCCGGCCAGATCATCATCGGACATTTGATCATGGCAGTCGTTGGATCATACACACTGATGACGAATGCCAGAATCCTCGGTGTCGTTTACCGTGAGCGGCAGGAGGAGCTCGGGTGGCTCTAGCAAGAATTAAGAAGCACAACAAGCCGCGTCATGACAACCACTACCAGCCGCCCTGTTTCGATGATTTACCGTAATTTCAACACCAACCCCGTGATCGACGCTCGCCCTCGCAGGTAGTGGTGCATGCGCTCATCGTTGAGCCGACTACACCATAAATCATCCTAGATGAAAACTACAGCACCGCACCACCGGATACCTGTCGTCATCTCATTCCTTTGCTGCGCGGCCGCCAATGCGCTCGCCGGGCCGTTGGTTCTTTCTACTCAATTTCCGACCTTGGACAATGGCGATGAGTCCGGCGTGGCGGAGT
>JBIKIR010000055.1:0-13211 GCA_044361475.1 Luteolibacter sp.
AAACAGCACTGCCACACCAAAGGTCATTATCCCCGCATTTCCCGGCACCAACTCGGAATACGATTCCGCCAAATCATTCCGCGAAGCGGGCGGCAACCCGGAGATTCTCGTCTTCCGTAATCTGAGCCAACAACACATCAGCGAATCCCTCGACGCGCTCGCCGCAAAAATTCGCGAAAGCCAAATCCTCATGTTCCCCGGCGGATTCAGCGCCGGCGACGAACCCGATGGCTCGGCAAAATTCATCGCCACCATCATCCGCAGCCCGAAAGTCGCAGAGGCAATCATGGACCTCATCCATCATCGCGATGGACTCATTCTCGGCATCTGCAACGGCTTCCAAGCACTGATCAAAACCGGCCTCGTCCCCTACGGCGAAATCCGCACGCCCACGACCGATTCGCCCACCCTCGTCCACAACACGATCGGCCGCCACATCTCCCAGTATGTCGATACGCGTGTGACATCAAACCAATCGCCATGGCTCTCACTCTGCAATCCCGGCGACATTCACACCGTGCCAATCTCACACGGCGAAGGCCGCTTCTTCGCCGATGATTCAACCATCAAACAACTCGCCGCAAACGGCCAAATCGCCACGCAGTACTGCGACGCAGATGGAAATCCATCAATGCACAACGCCATCAACCCGAACGGCTCAGCCTTTGCCATCGAAGGCATCACCTCACCATGCGGCAGGGTCTTCGGAAAAATGGCCCACTCGGAACGCGCCGGCAAAAAAGTCGCCAAAAACATTCCGGGCAACAAGCGTCAGCCGATCTTCGAAGCCGGCATCAGATACTTCAGCTGATCCCCGCAAACCACACCATCAGCAACGGTCAAAGGAAAATAAGGCATGCGATAAAAAACCGCATGCCTGAGATAGAATTTCCAAATGATCAATTCGGGCCATTGCCCGCTTGATCAGTCGACCAGGTTGTCGATGCGCTGCGCCAACTCAATGTCGAGCTGGGTCACGCCACCCGCATCATGACTCGTAAGGAGCAAGCTCACCCGGGTGTGACGAATGATGATGTCAGGATGATGCTGTGCCTCCTCCGCGATCTCTGCGAGGTCGTTTACGAAATCAATCGCTTCGTTGAATTCCTCAAACTCAATGGTTCGTGTGATGGCCTTCTTTTCAAGTTCCCACTCGGGGCATTTCTTGAGGGCGATCGACAGTTCTTCGGCTTCTAGCAGTTCTGACATGTGTGAATAAAGGAAAGAGTTTCCGCGCAGAGATTGCGTTCGCCACTTCACCGTTGGCAAGCCGTTTCAACGCAAAATTTCGAACGAATTTTTCACCTAAAAAATAAGATAAACCGCTTGCATTTGCTCATGAAAAAAAAATCCCTGACCGATTGACTTGCAATCCGACGACCAAATGACAGCGTTTGCACGAATCCATCCAAACCATGAATCGAAAACACATCTACAGTCTTACTGCCGCCCTTGTTGCCGCAGCGCTCATTCCATCCTGCACCAGCTCCGGCATCGGTGGCCTCTCCGCCTATCACGCCTACGACCGCCCCGCCAAACTTCCGAAAAATTCCAGCAATGTAAGCGTCAAGGTTTCACTGAGCAAACAACGCGCTTACGTGATGGAAGGCTCCGATTGCCTCCTCGCCATGCCTGTGTCGGTCGGCACTCCTGCCAAACCCACACCTAAAGGCAACTTCCGCATCTTCAATAAGGTGGAGAAGAAGCGCGCCAACTCCCACGGCTACGCACACAGCGGCAGCAGCATCAAACAAACGATGCTCAGCAAAAAACCCGCCGGTTGGTTGTTCAAGGGCACCCCAATGCCCTACTGGTGCGAGTTCAAACCTAACTACGGATTTCACACCGGTTGGATCAAACACCACCCCTGCACCCATGGTTGCATCCGCATGCATGAAAACCTTTCGCCGAAGTTCTATCGCCTCGTGAAAGTTGGCACACCGGTCAACATCGCCTACTCGCAACCCGAAGACGCGACCCACGGCAACATCCCGCTGCCACCCGACTCCGGGCCGCTTCCGGATTATGCCGGAACAATGTATCTCGGCGACGGCTACTTCACCCGCCACAAAGCGCCGACCTTCGAATAAAACAATTCACACTCACAAGGCCCTGCCACCCGGCAGGGCCTTTTTCTTAACCTCATCAACCGACTTGGCGGCCAACACATACTCAAGCAACAAGGCCTCATCCGCTCTCGCAAGCCCCGCATTCCAACACATCCCCGGCATCACCAAACGCCAGTCGGCCACCTTCAGGCTCTCCGGCTTCACCAATACATGACACTGCCCACACTGGGTAAGATAGACGCCATGCCCACGCTGCAATCGCTCAACGGGCACGCCGCTGACCCACGACATTTCCAACATTGCCGGCGATGCTGACTTGGAAAGCGACAAACAGGCACTCGTCACAAGCACAATCCCTGCCGCACTCCACTTCATCAACCAACCACGACTGGACGATTTCACAGTGGTATTCATGACTCCAAAAAATACCGCACACTGAAGGCATGTCAAAGTATTCCAATCCACCACAAAAGCTGAATATCGGGTGTTGTCAGATCAATTTCAGCGCATTAATGTGGCTTTCGCTGATTATCCATGTGGAAATTCCTTATATCGCACTGGCGTGATGGCGTTGAGATCCTTCTCCTCGCAGCCTGCATCTATCAGATTTACCGCACCTTCCGGGCCACCCGCGGCGCCCAGATCCTGGTGGGGCTGATCACGATTCTGGTTTTCCTCACGCTGGTTTCCGCCCTCTTTAAATTCGAGGTGATCCAGTGGATCATCACCCGCGCCGCAGCCGTGCTGGCTTTTGCGCTGATCGTGATTTTCCAGCCAGAACTTCGCAATGGCCTTGCCCGCCTCGGCAGCAACCGCCTGTTCTCGTTCTACAGCAAACGCCAACTCGATTTCCTCGAGCGCTTCGCCGATGCAGTCATCAACCTCTCCAAAAAACGCATCGGCGCGCTCTTCGCGATCCAGCGAGACATCAGCCTCAAGGAGCAACTCGACACAGGCGTGATGCTCGACGCGCGATTCTCGCCCGAGCTTGCCATGGCGGTCTTTCACCCCAAGGCCCCGCTCCATGATGGCGGCATGATCATTGCCGACGACCGCGTCGCCGGAGCCGCGTGCGTATTCCCGGTCACCGAACGCGAAATGCAGGACCGCTCAACCGGCCTGCGTCATCGGGCAGCAATCGGCCTCACCGAGCGCACCGACGCCGTCGCGATCGTGGTCAGCGAAGAAACCGGTGGCATCTCGCTCTGTGAAAATGGTGTCCTGATGCGCAATCTCAGCGAAAAAATCTTCCGCGAAAAACTTGCCGAAATCTTCTTCTCCAGCACTCCATCCCATGAACCTGAACCTGGCCAACAACTGGATCGCAAAGATCCTCTCGCTGCTTCTGGCGATCGCGATCTGGTTTCTCGTTAAGTACGACCTCGCCGGTGGCGGTCGACTCTTCGAAAAACCTCCGCGTGCCCTCGTTGTCCCGGAAAATTGATCCGGGATGGACATCCGCCATGCATGTTTCATGCTCCGACCATGCCGACCGTCCATGTCGATCTCGCCGAACGCTCCTACGACATCCATGTCGCCAAGGGTTCCGTTCGTGATGTCGGAAACCTGATCACGCTGGCCGGACTATCCGGCCGCCGCGCGGCGCTCATGACCGATGATTCGGTCGCAAAACTTCATGCATCGCCGCTGATCGCCGCGCTCGACGCCGCCAGCATTTCCCACTCGTTCCACACAGTTCCCGCCGGCGAAAGTTCGAAGTCGATGCAGGCGACCGAAACACTCTGCCGCGAAATGATTCGAGCAGGCCATGACCGCAAATCTTTCGTCATCGCCCTCGGCGGCGGCGTGATCGGCGATCTCGCGGGCTTCGTCGCATCGATCTTTTTTCGAGGACTCCCCTTCATCCAGATTCCCACCACGATCGTCTCACAAGTCGATTCTTCGGTCGGCGGGAAAACCGGCGTCAATGTCGCCGAAGGCAAAAACCTTCTCGGTTGTTTTCACCAACCACGCATGGTGATCATCGATCCCGACACGCTTACCACGCTTCCCGATCGCGAGTTTCACCAAGGCTTCGCCGAAATGATCAAGCACGGCGCGATCCGCGACGCGACGATGCTCAATGAGCTTGCCGCCCTCGATCCGCAAAGTCGTGACATCCCCGCCGATCTCATCGCACGCAATGTCGCGATCAAGGCCCGCATTGTCGAAAGCGACGAACACGAAACCACCGGCACCCGCGCGCTGCTCAACTTCGGCCATACCATCGGCCACGGCATCGAAGCCGCAGTCCCCTACGGCTCACTGCTTCATGGCGAAGCGATTTCCCTCGGCATCCGCGCCGCGTTGCTCATCTCGCAACGCCATGCGGGACTCAACGCCGACGCCTCCGCGAAAATCCTCGAACTCCTAAAGCGCTTCTCTCTGCCGCTGGTTCTGCCCGATTCGATCGCCACCGATACAATCATGGAGAAGTTGTCGCACGACAAAAAGTTCTCCGCCGGCAGCATCCGCTTCGTAGTCCTCTCCGCTCTCGGCCGCGCCAAAGTAGTCGATACCGTCACGCTCACCGACCTGCGCGAGGCAATTGACCACCTCAGATCTGCCGTCTGATTCCGCTACTTTCACGAAATCCATGGAAAAAACTCAGGCTTTTCGGTAAATTACCCTTACAACGAACTGAACAAGGTCAAGCAATGCCACTCGCCCCAGCCATCATCCACAAAGAACGCATCCCCACAAACGGAGTGCTGGTGGTGCCCGGGCGCCTTGATTTCGACCAACTGCTTGAGATCGAAAACATTTTTTCCAAACGACGGATCACCTGGCTCATCGAGGAATCCGCCTATCACGATCCTGCAATTCGTGCCCACTTGGAAAAATCGAATTCGGGCGCAATGTTCAGCATCTCTGATGCAGCACCCGAGGCAGCCGGCAAGGAACTCAAAAACTACCTCGATAGCGGCGGGGTTCTGATCCATGTCCCGGGCACAGCCAACACCCGCAATGCCACACCCTGCCACATCCCCTCGACGGAACTGCGCGTGCTTTGCTCCTTCGGACTTCCCATCGTTCCAATCGCGATCGATTGCCCGCACGAATCTGCTCTCTCGATCGAAAAAACCAATGCACTGCCATCCGCAGTCATCGTCATCGGCCAAGAAATTCCCGCCGCATCGGTGAGCATCGCGACCTATCGTCAAGCACTGCTCGCAGCCCACGAAGAAGCCTTCTCGCAACACACCCTGCTCGATCAATCGCTCGCGCTGGCATTGCTCGAAGGTCTAAAAAAACATGGCAAAGATGGTCGCATCATTGATGGCGCCGATGACTCTGAGCTCAGCTACGACAAGATTCTCGCTGCCGCCCTCGCATTCTCGCGCTTCATCCGCGAAGAGACCGATCAACTTCGCGTCGCGATCGTGCTCCCTCCCGGCAAGGCCGGCCTCATCGCCAACCTCGCAGTCATTTTCGCCGGCAAAATTCCGGTAAATTTCAACTTCACCGCCGGGCCCGATGCCGTGCGTTCCGCGATCCGCCAGTCAGGCGTCGATCGATTCATCACCGCCGATCCCTTCGTCCGCCGCGTGCCAAGCTTCCCATGGCCGCCCAATCGCGACCTGATCTTCATCGAGCGCGCGATGCCGAGCCTTAAGAAAAAAATCATCATCTGGGCCGTCATTTCCAAAATCCTGCCGGCATCGCTGATCGGCAAATTTCTCAAACTCAACACCCGTCGCGGCAATGACGAAGCAGTCCTGCTTTTCACCTCGGGCTCCTCGGGCGAGCCCAAAGGTGTAGCGCTCAGCCACCGTAATGTGTTGGCCAACGTCTCGCAGTTTGGCTCGCGACTCGATCTGCCAGCGCATTCATCGATGCTCGGATGCCTTCCGCTTTTCCACTCGTTCGGCTCAACCGTCACACTTTGGTTTCCGGTCATCCAAGGCGTGAACCTCGTCACTTACCCAAGCCCGCTCGAAACCAAACGCCTCGCCGAACTCGTCGCCATCCACCAAGTCGATGTCCTACTCTCGACGCCGACCTTCATGCGCGGCTTCATGAAGCGCGTCGATTCCGCACAACTGGCGTCGCTGAAACTTGTCGTCACCGGCGCGGAAAAACTTCCGCAATCACTCGCGGAAGCATTCAGCGAAAAATTCGGCATTTCACCGCAAGAAGGATACGGGCTCACCGAAACCTCTCCCGCCACGAATGTGAACCTGCCCGACCCGGCCGATCGCGAGAACGCCGTCACACTGCCTTCCTCGCGCAATGGCACCGTTGGTCAGCTTCTTCCCGGCATAGCCATCCGCATCACTGATGCGACAACCGATGATCACCTGACCTTAGATCAGCAAGGCATGATCTGGCTCAAAGGCGCTAACATCTTCCAAGGATACTTGGGCAAACCCGATAAATCTGCCGAGGTGTTGGTCGATGGCTGGTTCAAAACCGGCGATGTCGGCCGCGTCGATGATGAGGGATTCCTCCACATCGAAGGTCGCATTTCCCGCTTCTCGAAAATCGGCGGCGAAATGGTCCCTCACGAAACCATCGAAAGCGCCATCAATAAAGCACTCGGACTCGATGCGGAATCCGAACGCCGCATCGCGGTCGTCGGCGTGCCCGATCCCCAAAAAGGCGAAGCCATCGTGCTGCTTTCCGCACTCGACAATACCACGATCGAGCGCGACTGCATCGACCTTCGCTACAAGCTCCTCGAGCAAGGCATTCCCTCGCTGTGGTGTCCCAAAACGATTATCCCCGTTCCGGAAATCCCCGTCCTCGCCTCCGGTAAACTCGATATCAAACGCTGCGAAACCCTCGCCAAAAGCGCCCGATAATTCCCCCATTCATTTCCCCATGTCCGATCGTCTCACCCACACCTTCCAATCTCTTCGCGAAAAAAATCAAAAAGCCTTCGTCGCTTACATTGCCGCCGGTGATCCGAATTTCGATGCATCGCTCGAAATCATGAAGGCACTCGCCGATACCGGCGCCGACATCATCGAACTCGGCCTCCCCTTCTCCGATCCGCTCGCCGATGGCATCGTCAACCAAATGGCCGCCGAGCGCGCGCTGAAATCAGGCATGACCACCGCACGCGTGCTCGATCTCATTCGCGAATTCCGCAAATCGCACGAAACACCGATCGTACTTTTCACCTATCTGAATCCGGTTTTCACCTACGGCTTCGATTCCTTCCATCACGACGCAGCCGCGGCCGGTGCCGATGGCATCCTTCTACTCGATCTCCCGCCCGACGAAGCCGCGCGCAACAAGGACCTCACCGGCGGCAGCGGACTCAAGGCGATCCGCCTCATCGCCCCGACAACCCCACCCGAGCGCATGACCACCCTCGCGCAATCCGCCCAAGGCTTCATCTACGCGCTCTCACGCACCGGCGTCACCGGCGCCCACGGTGGCCCTTCCGCGAACATCGCATCCATGGTCACCGCTATCAAACATCACACCGATGTGCCTGTCTGCGTCGGCTTCGGCATCAGCACGCCAGAGCAAGCCGCGATGGTGGCCTCGGCCGCCGACGGCGTGATCGTTGGATCGGCGATCGTGAAACAAGTCGAGCTCAACCTGCAGGACCCTGCCCGCGCCGTGATGGATTTCACCAAACCGCTCATCGATGCGGTGAAGTCGGTCCAAGCGTAACCCTCAACGCTTGGCCTTGGGCTTCTGCAGAAACGCCTCGATTTCCGCAGTCTTGCGGGTGTTGAACACATCATCTTTTCCAAGCCATCCCTTGCGTGCGATGCGCACACCGAGGCCCAAATAATGCAGGCCTTCCCTTGAGTGTGCGTCGGGGTTGATCGAACAAAGCACGCCCTTGTCCTTCGCGCGCTTCCACCAACGCCAGTCCATGTCGAGACGCTGCGGATTGCAGTTGAGCTCGATGATGGTCCTGGTCTCCGCCGCACAATCGATCACCATCGCATGATCGACGGCATAAGCCTCGCGCTTGAGCAGCAACCGCCCGGTGAGATGTCCCAGCATCGTGACATGCGGATTCTCTATCGCCCGGCAAATGCGGCGCGTCATTTCCTTTTCGGGCAAATGAAACGAGGTGTGCACCGAGGCCACGCAATAATCGAGTGACGCAAGCACATCGTCATCAAAATCCAGCGTGCCATCCTTGAGGATATCGACCTCGGTTCCGGCAAAGAGCCGGAAATCGGAAAACTCGCGGTTGAGCTTTCGGATCTCGGCCACTTGCGCGGCAAGGCGTTCTTCATCGAGACCATTGGCCACAGCCATCGACTTCGAGTGATCCGAGATTCCAAGGTATTCGAGGCCCAACTCCATCGCTTCCTCTGCCATTTCCTCCAGCGTGTGATGACCATCGGACGCGGTGGTGTGATTGTGAAATGTCCCGCACAGGTTCGAGAGCTCGATCAAGCGCGGCAACTTATGCTCGGCCGCCGCTTCAATTTCACCGCGGTTTTCCCGCAATTCAGGCTCGATGAATGACAGGCCCAGCACCTTGTAAATTTCGCGCTCATCATGAATGCCATCCGGCACCTCCGTCTTGCACGCCGATCCCTCCACCGCGCTGAAGCCGTATTCGTTGAGCGAAAGACCCTTCTTCAAGGCAATCCCGCGCAACACGACATTGTGCTCTTTCGATCCGCTGAAGTATTGCAGCGCAAATGGAAACTGCTTGTTCGACACCGCACGCAAATCGCACTGAATGCCATTCTTCAAACGCACCGATGCCTTGGTCTCGCCACACGCGATCACCGACTCGACCTCTGCCAGCGTGGTGAAATCCTCACACACCAACTTCGGCTCCTTGGTCGCCACCAAAAAATCCAAATCATGCACAACCTCCTTCGCCCGACGGAACGAACCCGCCACCGCCACCAACGAAATTTCCGGATGCATCCGCAAGGTATCGATAATCTCGGAAACCAATGGCGTGACCGAACCCAACAAAAATGAATCGGCAAATTTTTCCTTCAAGGCAATCGCCTCAAGAATCGCCGCCTGCGTCTTGGCACCAAAGCCCGGCAAGCCCGCCACCTTCCCAGCCTCACACGCCGCCTTGAGATCAGCCACACCCCCCACTCCAAGCTCGCGATGCAAGGCCTTGACCTTCTTCGGCCCCAATCCCTGCAGATCAAACAAACCAAGCAAACCCTCGGGAAATTCCGCCCGCAGGTTCTGATGAAATTTCAACGCGCCCGACGATGCGAGCTCATGCAACTTGTCGCGTAGCGCCTCGCCAATGCCCTTGATCCCCGTCAGCTCGTTGTCCTCGGCGAGCTTCACAATATCGCCATCGTACGCCATCACGGTCTCTGCGCCATGACGGTAGGCCCGCACCTTGAACGGATTCTCATCCTTGAGCTCGAGCAAAAGCGCGATCTCCTCAAGCACGGCAGCCATTTGCTCACGAGTCATGCCGCAATCTCGCCCCCATGCGAAAACGGGTCAAGCCTTCGGCTAGCCGACACGGATTCACATTTCAGGCAGATCAGCGGTTGCAGTCAACCGCATCACACGCCTGCTTCTTCCTTCGGCTCGGGCCGATGAGTCTCAAATCGCAGTTCTTCGCTCTCTGCCAGCTTGATCACGCTCACCGAGTCGCCGGCTTTGACATCGCCGCGCAAGATGGACTCCGCGAGCGGATCTTCGAGGAACCTTTCAACGGCACGGCGCATCGGACGCGCGCCATAGGACGGATCAAATCCTTTCTCGGAAAGGAAATCGCGAGCCTCGGTGGCAAGCACGAGCGCGACATCCTTTTCCTTGAGGCGCTTGACCAATTTGTCGACCTCGAGATCGACGATTTGGTTGAGATCGGCCTTTTCGAGCATGTGGAAAACGACTTGTTCGTCGAGGCGGTTGAGAAACTCCGGTTTGAAATATCTCTTGGACTCTTCGATGATTTTTTCCTTCATGCCTTGGAAGTCGGACTCTTCCTCGTTCATCGCACCGAAGCCGAGCGAGGTCTGACGCTTGATCGTCGAGGCACCGACATTTGAGGTCATGATGATGATCGTGTTGCGGAAGTCGATCTTACGGCCGAGCGAGTCTGTCACCGTGCCCTCTTCGAGAATCTGCAAGAGCAGGTTCATCACATCCGGATGGGCTTTTTCGACTTCGTCGAACAGCACCACCGAATACGGGCGACGGCGTACGGCTTCGGAAAGTTGGCCTCCCTCTTCGTATCCGACATATCCCGGAGGTGAACCAATCAGGCGACTCGCGGTGAATTTCTCCATGTACTCGGACATGTCGATTTGGATCAGCGAATCCGGATCGCCAAACATGAACTCGGCGAGATTGCGCGCGAGGTAAGTTTTGCCAACACCGGTGGGGCCGAGGAAAAGAAACGATCCGATGGGACGGCGCGGATCCTTGAGGTCCGCACGTGAACGGCGCAAGGCCTTGGAAATCGCAACCACCGCTTCGTTCTGACCGATGACGCGACCCTTGAGCTCGTCCTCCATTTTGAGTAGTTTCTCTGTTTCCTTTTCCTCCATGCGGCGCAGCGGTACGCCGGTCCATTTGGAAACCACGGCCATGATGTCATCGTCGGTCACCGTCACGATCGTCTCTTCGGAGGTCGCTCGCCATGACTTGAGAGTGTCTTCAAGTTTCTTCTTCGCTGCCTTCTCATCGTCACGCAACGAGGCTGCGGTTTCAAAATTCTGCTCGGCGATCGCGGTGAGCTTGTCGCGGTTGATCTGTTCGATTTGCTCTTCGAGTTGCTTGATTTCCGGCGGACGCGTCATCGTGCCGATGCGGGCACGGGCACCAGCTTCGTCGAGCACATCGATCGCCTTGTCGGGCAGGAATCGCGCGGTGAGGTAGCGCGAGGTAAGTTTCACCGCCGCCTCAATCGCTTCGGGCGTGAACTTGGCTTTGTGGTGAGATTCGTATTTTTCCTGCAAGCCCTCAAGGATGCGGATCGCATCGGAGACCGATGGTTCTTCGACCTTTACCTGCTGGAAACGGCGCTCAAGCGCGGAGTCCTTTTCGATGTGCTTGCGGTATTCGTTGAGCGTGGTGGCACCGACGCATTGCAACTCGGCGCGGCTGAGTGCCGGCTTGATGATGTTGGATGCGTCCATCGCTCCCTCGGCCGACCCCGCACCGACAATCGTGTGAAGCTCGTCGATGAAAAGAATGATGTTCTTCACCTTACGGATCTCATCCATCACCGCCTTGATCCGCTCCTCAAACTGACCACGATATTTCGTGCCGGCAACCATCAGCGCGAGGTCGAGCGTCACGACTTTTTTGTCGCGCAAAATCTCCGGCACATTGCCCGAGGCGATTTCCTGGGCCAGGCCCTCGACGATCGCCGTCTTGCCAACGCCCGCTTCACCAATCAGCACCGGGTTGTTCTTGGTGCGACGGCAGAGGATTTGGATGACGCGCTCGATTTCAGACTGACGCCCGATCACCGGATCGAGCCCACCTTCTTTCGCAACTTTCGTGAGATCTCGACCAAAGGCCTTAAGCGCCGGGGTCTTGGTCTTGGCCTCGCTTTCGGGCCCTGCGGCTTGGACTTGGCCCTCATCTTCGAAGGGGCCTTCGGCACCCTCGATGTCGTCATCGTCATCATCGTCGTCGTGATCCTCCGGAGAGAAATTCGGATCGATCTCGGCGAGGATTTCGTTGCGGGTGCGTTGGATATCGACATCGAGCCTGCGTAGCACGCGGGCGGCAACGCCTTCACCTTCGCGCAGCAAGCCGAGCAGAAGATGCTCGGTGCCGACATACGAATGGTTGAGCGCCTTGGCTTCCTTGTTGGCGAGCGCGAGGACCTTCTTGACGCGTGGCGTGTAAGGGATGTTGCCGGCGGCCTTCTGCGGCGGACCCGATCCCACCTCTTTTTCGACCTCCATGCGCACGGTATCGAGCTCGAGGCCCATGCGTTCGAGCACATTCACCGCGACCCCTTGGCCGAGTTTGATGAGCCCCAGCAGCAAGTGCTCGGTGCCGACATACGAATGGTTGAATCGGTCGGCCTCCTTGCGAGCAAGGGCCAGTACCTGTTGGGCGCGTGGTGTGAAATTATTCATAATTCGCCAGGGTTGTTGATATCGGAAGAAGCCTCGGATTTTCCGTTTGTAAAATGATTATCCGGGGATTCGAGAGAATGCAAACGGGAGCGTACGATTTCCGCGCGGATGGTATCACGCTCTTCGGGGGGTAGTTTCCTGCCCGAATGAAGCTGAAGATGCGCCGGCTGGATGTCCATCAGCAACGAATCGCACAATATAACCGTTTCTGCAGGAAAAAATCCAAGGGTCGCACCAAGCCGCAGCAGCGAGAGATGGTTCAGCGCCTCCTTCGAGTCGATCAGGTGGGCGTAGCGCAAAACCCCGTAGGCGCGGCCAATCTTGTCGGCGACCATGTCGGGGTCGTCTTCAAGCAGTTTTTCGCGTGCATTTTGCTCGTGGGTTGCCACCTGCGAGATCACGCGTTCAAGGCGGCGGATGATGGTTTCCTCGGACTCACCAAGCGTCGACTGATTGGAAATCTGATAGAGGTTGCCGAGCGATTCAGTGCCCTCACCATAGATCCCGCGCACAGCGAGACCGATCTTATTGACCGCCTGCAGCACCTGGCCAATCTGGTCGCTCAGAACAAGCGCCGGCAGATGCAACATCGACGATGCACGCAATCCCGTGCCGAGATTGGTCGGACACGCGGTGAGGTATCCAAGCTTGGGATCGAAGGCAAATTCCAGCGATTCCTCCAATTGGCTATCGAGCTCTGAAAGTGCCTGGAATGCAGACCCAAGTTGCAAGCCCGGGCGGATCGCCTGCATCCGCAGATGGTCCTCCTCGTTGAGCATGAAACTGAATGTCTGGCGTCGCTCGATCACCGCACCCGAGCCATCGGCTCGCGCCGCATGCTCGCGCGAAATGAGATGACGCTCAACCAGCACCTGTTTCTGCACGGAATTGAGCCCGGAAAGTTCCTGCGAAAATGCATCCTTCATCGCCGGCAGTCCCTCCACCGCCGGTTTCATTTCCTCCAAGGCCGACGCACGCTGATCGCGCTTCGCCCAACCTGGAAAAGGATGACGCCGCAAATTCCGCGCCAAACGGATGCGCGAGGTGATCACCGCGCCATGCTGGCCCTTGCCACCAGTCATCCAGTCTGCCGGATGCTTCACCAATGTCGAAAAGCGCATCATGATACCAA
>JBIKIR010000014.1:0-48992 GCA_044361475.1 Luteolibacter sp.
CATTCCCGAACCTTTTGGACCTTCGGCCACCCGTGCGTGTTGCAGCACTCACGGGTTCCGCGAGGGACGTTGAACCAAACATTGCGGTCTGCCCAGCGCCGGTTGCTGAATGACTTCATACCGTCACCACGAATGAGAAGGTTCGTGGATGACAAGTAGGCAGGGACCTTTTTCCAAAAGGTCCGCACGAACGAGCAGCCGCAACTACCTCATTTCCCTCCCTAATAACCCCTACCTCTCCTCTGCGTCCCTTTGCGACCTCTGCGACTTTGCGGTAAATCATTCTAAAAGTGTCGGCGCCGCGGGCCGTGTCGCCCTACCGGCTTAAAACCCATCATCATATCCAGATATGATGATTTGATTCTTGAAATCACGGCTTTGGAGGCTATTTTCCCCGCATGATTCAAGCCGACCCCACCCGGGAACTCTGCGAGGCCTTGGCCGAGAGGATTTTGGTCCTCGATGGCGCCATGGGCACGACGATCCGCACCTACGGGCTCAACGAAGCCGATGCCCGCGGCGTACGCTTTGCCGATAGCGAAAAGGATCTGCTCAACAATGGCGACATCCTGAGCCTCACGCGCCCGGAAGTCATCGGCGACATCCACAAGCGGTTCTATGAAGCGGGCTCGGACATCTGCGAGACCAACACCTTCTCCGCCACCAGCATCGCGCAGAGCGAATTCTTCGTCGAGGACCCGCGCGAAAAAGGCGGACGCAAGGACCCGGAATTTTTCCAGAAGATCATCGAGGATCCGTTTCTCAACGAGCTCGCCTGGGAAATGAATGTCGAGTCGGCCAAGCTCTGCCGCAAGTGGGCCGATGCCGTTGGCAGCGACACCGGCCGCAAGCGCTATGTCGCCGGTGCGATCGGGCCGCTCACGGTTTCGCTCACCAACTCGCCCGATGCCAACGACCCTGGCTTCCGCGTGGTGAATTTCGATCAGGTGCTCGATGCGTACAAATTGCAAATCAAGGCGCTGATCGAAGGCGGCTGCGACATCCTGATGATCGAAACGATCTTTGATTCGCTCAATGCCAAGGCAGCGGCGGTGGCCGTGCAGGAGGTTTATGCGGAAATGAAATTGCATCTGCCCTTGATCATTTCCGCAGCGGTCGGGCTTGGTGGTGAGACGATGATTTCCGCACAAAAAGTCGAGGCGTTTTGGAATGCCTTCGCTCACACGCATCCGCTGGCGATCGGCCTCAACTGCTCGCTCGGGCCCGACCTGATGAGGCCGCACCTCGAGGAACTATCCGCCTGCGCGACCACCCACATTTCCTGCTACCCGAATGCCGGCCTGCCCAACCCGCTCGCGCCCACCGGCTTCGACCTCGAGCCCAAGCACATGCATGATTACATGGCCGACTTCGCCAACGCCGGACTGCTCAACCTAGCCGGCGGTTGCTGCGGCAACACCCCCGACCACATCAACGCCATCGCCCAAGCCGTCGCGAACAAACAACCAAGGCAAGTGCCGGGTATTGGATAAGTCGAAACGCGGAGACGCAAAGTTCGCTGTGGAAGACGCTGAGAAAAGTTTAGGATCACATCATGAAAACAAAGGATGAGTTGAATGAATTGTCTGGAGTGATCATCGACGCCGCGATGGAGGTTCACCGTGAGCTTGGACCTGGATTGCTCGAGCGGGTGTATGAGTCAGCACTTGCCAAGGAGCTTGCGCTCAGGGGCATAACCACGATCCGCCAAGTTCCCGCACCGATCATCTACAAAAATGAACTGCTTGATGAAGAGGCTTATCGAATCGACCTATTGGTGGAGGATGCCGTGGTGGTGGAATTGAAAACCGTTGCCGCTCTTCTTCCGATTCACGAGGCTCAAATTCATACCTACATGAAGCTTTCTAAAAAGTGCCTTGGCTTGTTAATCAACCTTCATACCTCGCTTCTCAAAGATGGCATCAAACGCCATGTCATCAATTTCCCCCAATAACTCTCTGCGTCTTTCTCTGCGAACTTCGCGCCTCCGCGTTTCGATTTAAAAAATGAAAACCATCCCCCACGCTCTACGGCTTTCCGGCACCGAGGCCTACAACCACACTGCCGACAAGCGCTTCCTGATGATCGGCGAGCGCACGAATGTCGCGGGCTCGCCGCAGTTTGCGAAGCTGGTCCGCGCGGGTGATCTCGAGGCGGCGGTGGAAGTCGCTCGGCAACAGGTCGAGAATGGCGCCAATGTCATCGACATCTGCTTCGACGATGGACTCATCGACGGCAAGGCGATGATGTCACGCTACCTGCAATTGCTGCAGGGCGAGCCGGATGTGGCGAAGGTGCCGATCATGGTCGACTCGTCGAAGTGGGAGATCCTCGAGGCCGGCCTGAAATACCTGCAGGGCAAGGGCATCGTCAACTCGATCTCGCTCAAGGAAGGCGAGGAGGTTTTCAAAAACCACGCTCGCCACATCATGCGTTACGGCGCAGCGGTGGTGGTGATGGCCTTCGATGAAAACGGTCAGGCCGCGACCTATGAGGAAAAGATCCGCATCTGCGAACGCGCGTATCGCATCCTCGTCGATGAGGTAGGCTTCAATCCCGACGACATCATCTTCGATCCAAACATCCTCACCGTTGCCACTGGCATCGAAGAGCACAACAACTACGCGCTCGACTTCATCAATGCGACGCGCTGGATCAAAGAAAACCTTCCCGGGGCGAAAGTCTCGGGCGGAGTCTCCAACATTTCATTTTCATTTCGCGGCAACAATGCCGTGCGCGAGGCGATGCACTCGGCATTTCTCTATCATGCCGGCAAAGCGGGTATGGACATGGGCATCGTCAATGCCGGCATGCTCGAAGTTTACGACGAGATTCCGAAAGAACTGCTCGAGCATGTCGAAGATGTGTTGCTCAACCGCCGCGCCGATGCGACCGAGCGTCTGCTCGAGCTTGCAGAGCGCTTCAAGGGACAGGGCGGCAAGAAGATCGAGGAAGATCTCTCGTGGCGCGAAGCAACGGTCGAGAAACGCCTCGAGCACGCGCTGCTCAGAGGCATCGACAAGTTCATCGATGAGGACACCGAGGAAGCCCGCCAAAAATATGGCAGGCCACTCAAGGTCATCGAAGGCCCGCTGATGGACGGCATGAGCGTCGTTGGCGATCTCTTCGGCGCGGGCAAGATGTTCCTGCCGCAGGTGGTCAAGTCGGCGCGGGTGATGAAAAAAGCGGTCGCATGGCTCACGCCATACATGGAGGAGGAAAAGGCCGAGCACCTCGCCGGTGACATTGCAGCGGTCAAGGCGAAGAACCCCGCGCTCAGCGACGATGAAGCCCTGCGTCTTGCCGAACGCGGACGCTCAGCCGGCCGTTTCCTCATCGCCACAGTAAAAGGCGATGTGCACGACATCGGCAAAAACATCGTCGGCGTCGTGCTCGCGTGCAACGGCTTCGAGGTCACCGACCTTGGCGTGATGGTCCACTGCGACAAAATTTTGGACAAGGCCATCGAGATCGGCGCGGATGTCATCGGCCTCTCGGGCTTGATCACTCCATCGCTCGACGAGATGGTGCATGTCGCCAAGGAAATGGAACGCCGCGGATTCAAAATCCCGCTGCTCATTGGTGGCGCGACCACCTCCGCTGCACACACGGCCATCAAGATCGCCGAGCATTACTCCGGCCCGATCGTGCATGTCCTCGACGCGTCGCGCTCAGTGCCCGTCACCACTTCGCTGCTCTCCGCAGACCAACGCGACGGCTTCGTCCGCGACAACCTCGCGAAACAAAAATCGCTGCGCGAAAATTTCATCAGCGGGCCAAAAAAAGAAACCCTCACACTCGAGCAAGCCCGCACCGCCGCGCCGAAATACGATTGGGACAACTACACTCCGCCGACGCCGGAATTCACTGGCACAAGGACATTCGAAATGCCCCTGCGCGACCTCGTCGATTACATCGACTGGACTCCATTCTTTCATGCGTGGGAATTGCGCGGTGTGTGGGATCGCGAGCACAAGGTGCTCAAGACGAAGAATGCCGATGGCGCGGCCGAAGCGGCCAAGCTCCATCGCGATGCGCTCGAGTGGATCGATCGCATCATCCAAGGCGACCATTTCCACGCCCGTGGCATCTACGGATTCTTCCCCGCGAACTCGTTGGGCGATGACATCATCGTCTGGACCGATGAAACGCGCAGCGCCGAACGCACACGCTTCCACAGCCTGCGCCAACAAATCAAAAAGGACTCCGGCAAACCCAACGTCGCCCTATCGGATTGGGTGAAGCCATGTGGCGGCGATCACCGGTCGCCGCTCCAATTCCAACCCACTTTCCTAAAATCCGAGCAAACCATCGACAAGCGCGATTCAGGGCATCTTCCCCATTGGCATCAAGACGGGGCCACCTATGCCGTCACCTTCCGCCTCGCCGATTCACTGCCGGCTAACGTTCTCAAACAATACCAAGCCGAAAAACAGAAACTTCTCGCGCGCATTCAACAAGCTGAGGATGCAGGCGACACGCTCGCAGCTTCCAAATTGCAACGCGAACTCAACGAGCATTACCACAAGCGCATGGATGAAGCGCTGGATGCCGGGCACGGAGCCTGTCTGATGAAGCGCCCTGAGATCGCTACCATCGTTCGCGATGCGCTGATGCATTTCGATGGTGATCGTTATCACCTCGGTGCCTGGTGCGTGATGGCAAACCATGTTCACATCATCATCCGGCCGATGGGAGAGCATTCCTTGTCGTCGATTCTTCAAGGCATCAAATCCGCCTCATCCAAAGCGATCAATCAAGAATCAGGCGGCAGTGGAACGATATGGCAGAAAGAATCGTACGATCACATCATTCGTGACGCCGATGATTACTGGAACCAACGCGCTTATATTTTGAGAAATCCTCGTGCGGCAGGATTGGACCATTGGGAATTTGTGGGCGAAGGAAAATGCGAAGATGGGGAGCGGCGACCAGTGATCGCCGCCACGGATCACATCGGCGGCTTTGTCGTTGGCATTCATGGTGCGGATGAATTTGCCGCGGAGCTTGAAACGGCAAACGACCCCTACGGCTCGATCATGGTCAAGGCGATTGCCGACCGCTTTGCCGAGGCTTTTGCCGAATGCCTGCACCACAAGGCGCGCATCGACTGGGGCTATGAGACCGAAGGCGAGCTGACCAATGATCAGCTCATTCATGAAAACTATCAGGGCATCCGCCCCGCGCCCGGTTATCCGGCGCAGCCTGACCACACGGAAAAGCCATTGCTCTTCGATTTGCTCGGCGCGACGCAAGCCACCGGCGTGTCGCTCACTGAAAGCTGCGCGATGCACCCGGGTGCTGCGGTCTGCGGGCTTTATTTCTCGCATCCCGAGAGCCACTACTTTGCGCTCTCCGAGCTGCAAAAGGATCAGATCGAGGACTATGCGAAACGCAAGGGCATGACCCTTGCCGAGGCGGAGAAATGGCTTGGCCCGTGGCTTGGATACATTCCGTGATTTGCTTCTCGACGCCCGTGAGGGTGGCGCTCAGTGTGCGCGGGAAACCATGAAAACATTCATCAAACTCTGCGTCGCAATGCTGGCGCTCCACACCTCGGGTCATGTGTTCGCCGGTGGCGAAGGCTGGCTCACCGACATCGATGCCGCGAAGAAATCCGCGAGCGAATCAAAAAAAGATCTGCTCATCGATTTCACCGGTTCCGACTGGTGCGGCTGGTGCATCAAGCTCAATGACGAGGTCTTCAAGCACGACGCCTTCAAGACGGGCGTGAAGGACAGCTTTGTGTTGGTGGAAATCGACTTCCCGCGCGAGAAAGGCAAGTTGCCCGAAGATGTGCGCAAGCGGAACACCGAGCTTGGAGAAAAGTATGCCGTGCAAGGATATCCGACGATCCTCCTCTGTGATGCTGAAGGCAAACCTTATGCCGCCACCGGTTATGAAGAGGGCGGACCCGAAAAATATGTCGGCCATCTCAATGAGCTTCGCAAAAACAAGACCCAGCGCGACGAGGCATTCGCCAAGGCCGCTAAAGCAAATGGTGTGGAAAAAGCCAAGGTCTTGCTCACCGCGCTCGACGCGATGAAGCTCGACGAAAAGGTTGTCGCCAATTTCTACGGCGACATCGCCGAGCAGATCCGCGCCGCTGACCCGAAGGACGAGACCGGCTTTGCGAAAAAAGCTGAAGCCGGCAAGCGCCTCGAAGCGTTCCAAAAATCCCTGCAGGAGTTTGGCGCCAAACGCGATCATGAGGGTGCGCTCGCCTTGGTCGAAAAAACCCTCAAGGAAGGCGGATTCGATGAGGAAGCAACCATGCAGATCATGATGACCCGCGCCGCGATTCTTGCCTCATCGGCAAAGTTTGACGAAGCCCTCAAGGCTGTCGACGAAGCCAAGGCCTTTGCTCCAGACAGCAAGATGGCACCGATGATCGAGCAGTTCCGCAAGCGCCTCGAGCAGGGCAAGGAAGAAGCGGCCAAGAAAGCCCCTGAAGCGGGCGAAGAAAAGAAGGCCGAGTAACATCATTCATCGCACAATACGAACTGCATGCGAATCGAGGTCATCAACACCGGCACCGAGCTGTTGCTTGGAAATACCATCAACACCCACGGTGCGTGGTTTGGCCGCGAGCTTTTCAAACTCGGTTTGCGCATCGCGCGGCAGACGACCGTACCCGATGGCGCGGCGATCCGCGAGTCGATCGAGGAAGCAATCGAGCGCAGCGACGCGATCATCGTGACCGGTGGCCTCGGGCCGACCAGCGACGACCTCACGCGCGAGATCACTGCCGAGGTGCTTGGGCTTGAGCTCATCACCGACGAGGCTGCGCTGCGCTCACTTGAGGGGTTCTTCGCGCATCGCAACAAGCCGATGGCGCAGGCCAACCTCAAGCAAGCCTTGGTGCCGGTCGGCGCTGATGTGCTGCCCAACCCGAACGGCACCGCACCCGGAGTCTATGTACCGCCGCGCCTCAACGAGCAGGCAAATTGTGCGATCTTTCTGCTGCCCGGTCCGCCGCGCGAACTTTACCCGATGTTTCACAACGAGGTCGCGCCGCGACTCAAGTCGATGGCGGCGATCGATGAAGCTCATGGCAGCCGTGAGCTGAAATTTACCGGCATCGGCGAAAGTGATTTCCACCAAGGCATCGACGCGCAACTGGCGACCATCCCCGATCTTGAGTTTGGCTACTGCGCGCACATCGGCGAAGTCGACCTGCGCCTGATCGGACCGCCCGAAGCGCTCGCGAGCGGCAGTGCCATCGCCTTGGAAAAGTTTGGCACATTTCTAATCAGCGACGATGGCTCATCGCTCGAGGCCACTGTGGTGCGCGTGTTGAAAGAACGCGGGCTGACTCTGGCGACGGCCGAGAGTTGCACCGGCGGCCTGATCGCGAATCGCATCACCAATGTGCCTGGCTCAAGCGCGGTGTTTGGTCATGGCTTTGTGACCTACGCGAATGGCGCGAAGTCGTCTTCGTTGAATGTTTCGGCAGATGATCTTGCGACGCACGGCGCGGTGAGCGAGGTGGTCGCTAAGCAAATGGCCTTGGGCGCCCTTCAAGCATCCGGCGCCGACATTGCCGTCGCAGTCACCGGCATCGCCGGACCCGATGGCGGCACGCCGGAAAAACCCGTGGGCACGGCATGGATCGGTCTCGCATCGTCAAATCACGATGCGATCGCATTCAAAGTCTTCCACCCGCGCAACCGCCGCGACTTCAAGCTCGCCGTCAGCCAAGCGGCGCTCGAAGCGGTGAGGCGGCGGGTCCTCGGGCTGGGCTGATCCTCGCGTGCGCACGCGCGGGCGCGCGCCTTGGGAAAATTTTTTGACCCGCAAGTGGGGCATATTTCACCAAACCGCTTGCAAAACCGGCAGGGTTGGCACTAGTCCCTCAATCCACATTCGCAACACCGCTTGCAATCGCCATGGGAAAAATACTCATCATCGCCGAAAAACCCAGCGTCATGACCGACCTCAGCCGCGCGCTCGCCAAGCCGCTCGGCAAATTTGAAAAGCATGGCGCCGCCCGCGATGCCTACTTCGAGAATGACAAAGCGGTCATCACCTCCGCCGTCGGCCACCTGGTCGAGCTCAAGATGCCCACCGGACCAAATGGCAAGAACCTGCCGTGGAATTTTGGCGTGCTGCCGGCGATCCCGAAAAATTTCGAGCTCGAAGCCAAGCCCGACACCGAGGCTCGCCTCAAGCAGGTGCTCAAGCTCGCCAAGCGCAAGGACGTCGACCTCTTGGTCAACGCCTGCGACGCCGGCCGCGAGGGCGAGCTGATCTTCCGCTACCTCGTCGAGTACGGCGGCATTCAAAAACCCGTGAAGCGCTTGTGGATGCAGTCGATGACGCAAAACGCGATCGCCGAGGCATGGGACAAATTGCGCGATGGAAAGCAAATGGAGTCCCTCGCCGATGCCGCAAAGTGCCGATCGGAATCCGACTGGCTCGTCGGCCTCAATGCCACCCGCGCGCTGACCTGTTTCAACTCGCGCCATGGCGGATTCAACATCACCGCCGCTGGCCGCGTGCAAACTCCGACGCTTGCGATCCTCGCCGCCCGCGAGGCCGAGATCCAAGCATTCAAGTCGAGCCCCTACTTCGAAGTCCACGCGACCTTCGGCGTCAAGGCCGGCGACTACCTCGGCAAATGGATCGACGAGAAGTGGAAAAAATCCGACGCCAACCCGCACGGCAAACCCGAGCGGATTTGGGATCAGGCAGTTGCCGAGGCGATCAAGTCGCGCTGCGAAGGCAAGACCGGCAGCGTGAGCGAGGAGAAAAAAGCGCAGTCGCAAATCGCGCCGCAACTCTACGACCTCACCACTTTGCAACGCGAGGCGGGCTTCTCCGCCAAAGGCACGCTGAGCATTGCGCAAGCGCTTTACGAGAAGCACAAGGTCATCACCTATCCGCGTACCGATTCGCGCTATCTGCCCGAAGACTACCTTCCCAATGTGCGCGAAACGCTTGGAGAAATCGCCGGCAGCGATCTCGACTCCGCGCGTTATGCCAAAGCGGTGCTCAATGGTGGCAATGAAAACGGACCGAAGCTCGCCAAGCTCAAGCGCGTGTTCGACGACAAAAAAGTTTCCGATCACTTTGCCATCATCCCGACCGGAAATTTTTCCAAGCTCAGCGAAACCGAGCAGAAAGTTTACGACATGATCGTGAAGCGCTTCATCGCGGTTTTTTACCCCTCCGCCGAGTTTGAGCAAACCACGCGTCTCACGCGGATTTCGCATAGCGATGTGAACGACACCTTCAAGACCGAGGGTCGCGTGCTGGTGAAGCCCGGCTGGCTCGAAGTCTATGGCAAACGCGCCGGCGTGGCATCGGGCAAGGACGAGCTCACCGCCGTGAACGCGGGCGAAACAGCGACGGTCGAATCGATCGAAGTCCTGCACGAGGAAACCAAGCCGCCCGCACGCTTCACCGAATCGACCCTGCTCTCGGCGATGGAAGGCGCGGGCAAGCTCATCGACGACGAAGCGCTGCGCGAAGCGATGTCTGAACGCGGCCTCGGCACGCCCGCCACCCGCGCGGCCATCATCGAGGGACTCATTTCACAAAAGTACATGGCCCGCGAAGGGCGCGATTTGCATGTCAGCAACAGCGGCATGCGGCTCATCGAGTTGGTGCGCGACATGAAAATCGAAGGGCTTTATTCGCCCAGACTCACCGGCGATTGGGAGCACAAGCTGCACCTCATGGAGCAAGGCGAACTCAAGCGCGACGAGTTCATGCGCGAGATCAACGCCTACACCGAAGAAATCGTCGGCAAGGCAAAGGGCCGCGCCGAGGATGCCAAGAACCAATCGTTTCCCGACCTCAATGTCGATTGCCCGGTCTGCGGCGCGAAAGGCCTGCGCCAAACCGATGCCACCTACGAGTGCCGTCAGCCCGAGTGCAAATTCAAGGCGAAGAAACACATCGCCGGGCGCTTGCTCACCGAGGCCGAGGCAGCAGAGCTTTTCACGAAAAAATTCGTTGGCCCGCTCACTGGATTCAAATCGAAGTTCAACAAACCCTTCGATGCCGGGCTCGAGCTCGATGCGAAGTTCAAAATCAACTTCGTCTTCGACAACGACGACAAGGACGCCGCCGCGGAGCTCACCGAAGATCAGGTCATCGGCGAAGTCGAGCTGGCCGACGGACGCCGCGTGAAACTTTACCAAACCGAAAAGGCCTATCACCTTCCGGAAATCGTCACGAAAAAGGAGCCCAACGGCATCCGCATCGGCAAGTCGATCCTCCAGCACGAAATTACGAGCGAGCAGGCGATCAAGCTGGTGAGCGCCGGCAAGACCGACCTCATCAAGGGCTTTGTTTCGAACAAGACGAAACGCAAGTTCGACGCATTCCTCACCTTCGATGCGAAGGAAGGAAAAATCGGTTTCGATTTCCCGCCGCGCCCAGCGAAGAAAGCAGCGACCAAAAAATCCGCGACCAAGGGCGCTGACGAATGATCGCTCCGCGGGCTGCGTTCAGCCCGAGTGCTTGTTCATCGCTTTGATCTCATCCGCACTTTGATTCACAAAGGCGGATGCGCCGAGCGGGTGGTGGTTGCCGATCACGTGTTGCTTGCCTTGGCGGTAGAGGTCGACGAGGTGGGAGCCCGCGCGAACGGCGAGGGTCATGGTCGAGGGGTTCGACTGATGAAGAAAACTCGCCTCATGACCGAGTGATGATTCTTCGCGTTCGATGTGGTCGAGCAGGATGTGGATTTTCTGCAAAGCAAGCGCGCCGTCATGATCGCGGTGCTGGAACTCGCTGTAATTTCGCTGCAGCGCCTTGTATTCGACCTTCAGCGCCTTGAGCCGGCGGTCGAGTGCGCGCGAGGCGGGCTCGCCGATGTCGTGGAGTTCGGCGCTGAGTTTTTCGAGTTGCTCGCCGGCATTGGCGATTTGGGCATCGAGATGGTTTGCGGTACGATCGTTCATAGCAGATTGAGGTTTATCCAACATGAAATCTACTCCAGCCCGTCGCCTCCGCAACTCGTTTTGGCCCATCAAAGTAACGGCGCGAGATCCGGCCTAGGCAGCCTCAGGCCCAGCAGGTGATGCGGCAGCGTGGTGATCATGTAAAAAACGATGCCCGTCACAGCTAGCGTGTGGGCATTGAATGGGCCCAGCAGCCAGCAAATCGGGATGAGGCAAAGCGCGGTCGGCCACATCAGCGGCAGGCTGATGCCGTGCACGCGGGCCAAGCGGCGCACGAAACTCGCGGGGGCGGGCGGTGGCTCGATCACCAAGCGCGTGCAGGCCAATCGCCGGGTATGGCGGTACGCATGCACGCCGAGAAAAAACATGCCCACCGCAAACAAGGGGTCCGCAAGCACCGCAAGCATGGCAACCAACGCATGCTCGATCAGATCAAAGCACGCCTTGCGCGCCCTGCCACATCGCCATCTCGCAATCGCGCCGGCCATCGCAAAGCCCGCGCCTGTAATGACGCCGAGCCATGATAGTTTTTGCAAATGCAACAAGTCCGGCATCCACATGGTTTCATACTTCCATGCGAACGCCTCAGCAATTTGCGCAAATGGCGCCCATGCTGACACTGGATGCATCGCAAACACCGTGGCCAAGAGCAACATGCCGCGACCCAACACAAAAGACCAACGCGCCAAAGAACCATCCGCATCGATACGCAGCGCCGTCGCATCGGCCATGCCAAAGTGGAAGATGGTAAGCCCAAGGAAAATAAGTGCAAAGACGCCCGGCTGCCAAACGAGAAACAGGGAGCAGGCAAACATCAGCCCAAGGTAATCCGCAAAACCCACAAGCTGCCGCGTGAAAATTTTTTCACCGGCAAGCCGTGCCTGCACCACCCAATCGGCCGCGCCGTGAGGCATGCCAAAAATCAGCAAGGCCAACACAAATGGCCACGCGGCGAAGCGCTTCGTGATCTCCGGAGCGATGATGCCAAGCAGGCATCCGAGCAACAACATCGCCCACGGCAAGGCCCGAGGTCCGGACCACAGCGCTCGCGCCGAATTCAATGGTCCGGCTCGCTCAAGGCTTTCACACCCTGATAGCATGCGAGGCCGAAGAACACTTTGTTGATCACATCCGCGATGTTGTAGCAAACCTCGCGCCAGCTTTCGCCATCAGCCCCGCCGAGAGCCATCAGGAAACCCACGGGATAGATCACCCAACCAAGCAGTACATAAAGCCGCATCGTTTCCAAACTTCGCTGAATGCACGCCGGCGCGCTGGTCATCGCTTCGGAAACTTTGCTGTAAAGCATGTACACAATGTAGAGCCATGCGATGCAGCTCACCGCATACCAAAGCCACCACTGACCGCTGCCGGTCTTGCTTTCCTCCGCGACCCATGCGGTGACGAGCATGACAAAGGCCCAAAAAACAAGGCCTCGAAACAACTTGGCACCTTTTCGGCCGAGGTTGAGCAAGAGTGGAAATTCCATCAGCAACAAGGGCACCGTGATGAGCCAGTCGATGTAGCGATAGGCAGTTGGAAATTGCCGGATCGTCGCACCGGCGATGCGATTCCCATTGGCATCAAACAGCGAGGCCACGCCTTCAATATAGATACTGCTCATCCGCCAGTAATGAAACGCCGCCACCGCGCAAATAATGCCGGCAACCGTCAGTGTCGTCTGGTACTGCCTCGGCACAGTCTTGCGCTGCAGCCAAAAGAACAAGGCACCGGCACCCATGGCGACCGTGGCCAACCAGAACAGGTACATGGTGACCCCTTCCATCGAGAGCCCCGCATTGAGCGCCTTCATCGTCGTCGACATGTCGGCGAGCGTCAGCACGGGGAAATTCAGCGCGAACAACTTGCCCTGCGGAAACAAGCCGCCGGGTTGTTTCTCGTAGCTCGCAACATCGTTCGGACCTGCGCCGAACTCCTTCTCCGTGATGGTGTGAATTTTCATGATGAATTGGAGGGATCTCCAATCACCAATCTAATTCACCGCCACTGCCGCACAAGCGGCCTCGCGTCACGCAATCGCGTGTGCGCTCAGGCCGCGACGATGTTGAGCAGCTTGCCGGGCACAAAGATGATCTTGCGAATGGTTTTACCATCCGTGTGTTCGAGCACCTTCGGGCTTTGCAGCGCGAGCGACTTGACCATTTCCTCGTCGGCGTCCTTGGCGACCGTGAGGCGCTCGCGAAGTTTGCCATTCACCTGCACAACAATCTCGATCTCGTTGCGCACCAGCGCGGCAGGGTCGTATGTCGGCCATGCGGTTTCAGAGAGAAGAGAAGAGCGGCGACCAGTGATCGCCGCCACGCGCTCGTGGATCTCCTCGGTGAGGTGTGGGGCGAAGGGATTGAGCACGCTGAGGAACATCAGGAACTCCTTGAGCGGCACCACCTCTGCCTGGGTGAAGGCATTGGTGCAAATCATCATCTGCGAAATTCCAGTGTTGAAGCTGAGCTTCTCGATGTCCTCGCCGACTTTCTTGATCGTCTCGTGCACCAAGCGCAGGAGCTCCTTGTCCGTGCATTCGATGTCCTTGATCTTGGCGGAAACCTGATGGCTGCCATCGCTTTCCTCGATGGCGATGCGCCACACGCGCGCAAGGAATCTTGAGACTCCTTCCACGCCCTTCATCTGCCATGGCTTCACCTGCTCGAGCGGGCCCATGAACATTTCGTAAAGCCGCAAGGCATCGGCGCCGTACTCGCGCACGACATCATCGGGGTTCACGACATTGCCGCGCGACTTCGACATCTTCTGCCCGTCCTCGCCGAGGATCAGGCCTTGGTTGACGAGTTTTTGGAATGGCTCGGGCGTGCCGACATGGCCGAGGTCGAACAACACCTTGTGCCAAAAGCGTGCGTAAAGCAGGTGCAGCACCGCGTGCTCGGTGCCGCCGACATAGAGATCGACCATGCCGGTCGAAGCACCCTTGCCAGACCAATACTGCTCGGCCTCTTTGGAAATGAAACGGTCCTTATTACTAGGATCGCAGTAGCGAAGGTAATACCAGCACGAGCCCGCCCATTGTGGCATCGTGTTGGTCTCGCGGATTGAGCCATCGGGCAGCTGGACCCATTCGGTGGCCTTGTTGAGCAAAGGGTCGGGCGTGCCGCTGGGTTTGTAATCCTCGAGCGGTGGCGCAAGCAGCGGCAGCTCGGAATCGGCAATGGCGTGATGATGCCCGTCCTTCCAGACAATCGGAAACGGCTCGCCCCAGTAGCGCTGACGCGAGAACAACCAGTCGCGGAGTTTGTATTGGATGCGGCGCTTGCCTTTGCCGTTCGTTTCGAGCCAATCGATCATCTTCGCCTTGGCGTCGGCCGTCGCAAGTCCGTCGAGGAAGCCGGAATTGATGGCGATGCCGGGGTCGGGGATAGCCTCAAGGAGAGTGGGCGTCCCGCCCACATTGTTCCGTTGGAAAACAAATGACCCTTCATTCAACCGAGCCCGCTCAGGGTTCTTTGCGATATAATGAAGGATGTTGGTGCGATGGCTTTCATCACGCACGATCCGATCCCAATAGTCTTTCTGCCAAACTTCGCCGGTCCGCCCTAGTTTCTTGTTGATCTCCTTGGCGGTGAAACTTTTCCATGAATGGATCACATCCTCCATTTTGTGCTCGGGAGACAATCGGAATACCACATGAATGTGATTTGGCATCACCACGAAGGATTCGAGTTGGTAGCGATCACCGTCGAAATGGTGCAAAGCGTCCGCGACGATTCCAGAGAGTGCGGGGTCCTTGAGAAGGCACTCGCCACTACCAGCATCCAACCAGGCATCAACGGATTGCGAGAAGCGCTCATGATATTCATCCTCTGTCTCGGAATCCCAGGGCTCGGGATGACTCGCGAGCCACGACTCCCGCTCGGATTGCCACTGGTCGAGCTTTTCCTGAGGCAGGCTGTCAGCCAAACGCCAGGTGGCGAAGATGAGTTTGCCCTGCTGCTGCCAGTGCGGAAGGTCAAAGGTGATGTGCTTCTGGATTTCCTCCCCAGGGTTGAGATATGGGGAAGAAGTGGGCGGGACGCCCACGCTCCTTGAGACCACCTGGATCACCGGCAGGCCAAACTTCTTCGCAAATTCGAAGTCGCGTTCATCGTGTGCGGGCACGGCCATGATCGCGCCGGTGCCGTAGCCCATCATCACATAGTCGGCGATCCACACGGGGATTTCAGCGCCATTTACCGGGTTGATGGCATGAGCTCCGGTGAAGACGCCCGACTTGTCCTTGTTGAGGTCACCGCGTTCAAGGTCGGACTTCGACGCGCAGGTTTTTTTGTAAGCCTCGACGGCCGCCTGATGCGCGGGAGTGGTGATTTCCGCAACAAGCGGATGTTCGGGCGCGAGCACCATGTAGGTCGCGCCGAAGAGCGTGTCGGGGCGGGTGGTGAAGACTTCCACTTTATGGGAGTTTTCAGCAGGAGAGTCATCGCTTTTTGCTGAACTCTGAACACTTGAAACTTGAAACTCCACTGTCGCTCCTTCGCTGCGGCCGATCCAGTTTTTCTGGAGCAGCTTGATGCCTTCCGGCCAATCAAGGCCATCGAGCTCATCGATTAGGCGCTGGGCGTACTTCGTGATGCGCAGCATCCACTGGCGCAGCGGGCGGCGCTCGACGGTGTGGCCTTTGGATTTCCACTCTTCGATCTCCTCGTTGGCAAGCACCGTGCCGAGATCAGGCGACCACCACACCGGCGTATCGGCGACATAGGCGAGACGCTCGGCATCGATCTGATCGCGCGTCCAGCCTTTGGCTTCGAGCTCCGACACCGGCCGCGCGCGCTTGGTTTCTTCATCAAAGTACGATGAATATAGTAGAAGGAAAATCCATTGCGTCCAGCGCACATACTCCGGGTCGGTGGTGGCGATTTCACGATCCCAGTCGTAGGCAAAGCCGAGTGACTTGAGCTGGCGGCGGAAGTTCTCGATGTTGGCGGCGGTGGTCACGGCCGGATGCTGGCCGGTCTTGATCGCGTACTGCTCAGCGGGCAGGCCGAACGAATCGTAGCCCATCGGGTGCAGCACATTGAAGCCATTCATCCGCTTGTAGCGGCCGATGATGTCGGTGGCGGTGTAGCCCTCCGGGTGGCCGACATGGAGTCCCGCGCCGCTCGGGTAGGGAAACATGTCGAGGACATAGTATTTCGGCTTGGCCGGATCAAAGCCCTCGTCGCCGGGGCCGGCGGTGCGGAAAGTTTTTTCCGAATCCCAACGGGCCTGCCATTTGGGTTCGAAGTCGCGGAAAGGGTATGGCTTGCGGTCGTCTGACATCTTGGTTTGAGGGCCACGGACCATGGCCAAGGGGCGGCGGAATGAAAAGCAAAACCCCGGGGCTGGGCGGCGTGCGGGTGGAATTTTGCCTTAACCGCCCGCGCTCATGCCCGCCCAGTGCCATAGTGCGGGGTCGAGCTCATGCCTCGCGCAGCGGGCGAGCTGCACGGCATCGACGCCGGCGTGGAGCACGGCAAAAATCGTCGAGCCTGATCCACAAAGCAGCGCGGCGCGAACCTCCTCGCGGCGCAACAGCCATTGCTTGAGCTCCGCAAGAAAACGGTGCTTGGCAAAGACCGGCCGCTCGAGGTCGTTGACCAATTCCAGTCCGTCGATGATTTGCGGAGCATAGCGGATGCCGGGGATTTCCACCGAATCGAGCCAATGGCGATAGGCCTCGGGCGTCGGCACGCCGAAGGATGGCTTGAGCAAAAGGATCGGCAGAGCGGGTGGTGGCTCGACCGACTCGAGGCGTTCGCCGCGACCACTGACTCGCACGGCCGCATCGCCAAGAAAGAACGGCACATCCGACCCGATGTCGGCGGCGAGTTCAATGAGTCTGCTGGTGCCGAGCTTGTCATCGTGCAGTTGATCGAGCGCGAGCAAGGTCGCCGCGGCATCACTGCTGCCACCACCGAGGCCGGCACCGTGCGGAATGAATTTTTTCAAATGAATCGCGACGCGGCATTCGGTTTGCGCGGCGCCTTCGTAAGCGCGAAGTGCTTTGATCACCAAATTGCCTTCGTCGCCGGGCACAGTCGGGTCGTCGCAGGAAAATGAAAATTTCGCGGCTTCGGAAAATTCGAGTTCGTCGGCAAGCTTGGGCAAGCGCAGCATCAGGCTTTCGATGTCGTGAAAGCCATCATCGCGGCGGCCGAGCACGCGCAGCGAAAGATTGAGTTTAGCCGGTGCCTGAATGCGATGGGTCGAGCTCATGGCGATGGGTCCCTGACGATGAGTGCCATCATGCGCCCGGTTTTTCCGAGCTCTTTGCGATAGCTGTAATAGCGGCGCAAATCTGCCGCGGTGTTGAGCCCGCAGTCGATGAAATTTCCAAGGCCAAGCTCGTCCGCTTGCACGGCAATTTGCGCGGCAAAATCAATTTCGTAGTCAGGCGGGCGAATGCAGGGGCTGAGCACTGCTGTGACGTCTTCGGCGCGCGTGCCAAAGCTCTGCGCCATGCGTTCGAGCGCGACGCCGAGTATGTTTTGCTCGGTCCCTTTCTTGCCCGAATGCAGCAAGCCGATGGCACCCGTGCGGCGATCGGCGAGCCAGACTGCACCGCAATCGGCGACATAAATCGCAAGCACCACCCCAGCTTGATTCGTGAGCAAGCCATCGACTCCGGGCACTGCGCTCAAGCCATCGGGCGCGACGATTTGCGCAGCGCCCGGCACGACCGCGACGGCATGGCCATGCACCTGCTCGGCGCGCCACCAAGCGGCATCACTGCCGGCAAATTCGTGCACCCGCATTTCATGAAACGAGCGCAAATGCCGCATCGCCTCATCGCGATCGCAAGCAAGCTCAAGCCCGGGAACACGCTCGACCCAGCCGGCGCGAATGCCAGGGATCGCATGGATCGGATCAAGAAACGAAAACACCTCCGTCACCGCAACAGGGTAAGGGAGGTGATGGTGCTTCGCCAAGCGGGATTGTGCGCCGGGCGAAGCGGGATTCGTGCGCCAACTCAGTGCATCGAGCGGCCGTGGATCGCGCGCTTGGTGTGCTCGACCGCTTCGGCCTGATCCTCATCGAGGTCGGCAAGGATGTTGGCGAGGTCGCTGGCAATTTCCGAACGCATCTTCGATACGAGCTCGGTGCCCTTGCGGGTGATGCGCACCATGATCTTGCGGCGATCTTCGGCGGCGTGCGTGCGCTCGACATAAGCGAGCTTTTCGAGACGGTCGACAAGACCGGTCGCGGCTGCCGTCGAGTGACCCATTTTCTTGGCGATATCCGACATCGTCAGATACTCCTCGCTCGAGAGATAGGTCAGGAGAAAGAACTGGGAAAACGAGATGTTTCCTTTGTTCAGCTCGGTCGACAGATTCAAAATGCAGCTGCGCTGCGTGAATAGGACAAAGTCAGCGAGACGGTCGGCATCGGCCTTGACCGAAGCGCCCGTGGCGTTCGTAGATTTCATGTTGGCTGGTTGTTGGGTTCATGTTTCGGGACAGGGTGACGCATGGCACTGCGCGGCGGAGACCAAGCGCCAGGCACGGGCCGGGGCGGTTTGGAATCTGCCTGCTCCTTCGGGACAAGGAGTGCGGCGGGGACCCCACGCGTCGTGGGACTTTTGAAAATTACGCCTTTCCGAGAGGTCTTGAAAGAAAATAATTCCGCAAAACCGAAATATTTTTCAAAAAAAACCGCTAATCCGAGGTTTTTTGAGGATTTTTTACATCCTCGGCGGGTGGGGTTTCCGCTGCCGGAGGCTCTGCGGCGGGCTCGGTAGGGGCCGGCGGCTTGGGAATATGTTGTGAATAAACTGCATCGCCGAGCTCGACCTGACCCGACTGCAGGTCGGCGGCGGCGAATTGGCCGAGAGCCTCGCCGGTGACGAGCAGGTTGGCGCTGCGCTGGTCGGCCCCGCGGGTGGTGAGGATGGTGCCGGGCTCGGCGGTCCATTTGCCGAAACTTTGGATCAGCACAAAGCGCTTGTCGGGTGGGATCGACGCGATGCGGCCGACGAGGCGCGGTGGCTCGGCCTTGGGTTTTTCCTCCGGCTCCTTGGTCGCGCAGGAAACTAACACAAGGCAGGCGAGGCCAAATATGACGGCTCGTTTCATCATGGCATTGGCGCCTCGTTGAGCGTCAGTGAAACGGAAATTTGTGTAGATTGCGAAAGGATGCGGATCTCATCGGCCTGGATGAGGTTTTCGCGTCCGCTCGGGCCGCGAAGGATCAGCTCGCCGGCGGCCGAGAGGCCATCGACCACTCCGCAGCGTGGTCCGCTTGGCGTGGCGAGCTGCACGGTTTTGCCGGTGAGCACGCAGCGCTGGCAGACCTGATCCATGAGTGCGGCGAACTCCGCATCGATCTGCCGCTGGCGAATCGCAAAGCGGCGGATGATCGCGCCAAGCACATCGCCGCGCGAGTGGGGCATGCCGGTTTCCAATTCGAGCGAGCTGGCAATTTCCGCCACCTCATCGGGAAAGCGTGTGGTGTTCACATTCAGGCCGATGCCGACGATGGCGAAATCCGCGCCCGCCTCGACGAGGATGCCGGCGACCTTGCGAGTGCCGATCCAGACATCGTTGGGCCACTTGATGCCGGTGGCCGGGCCGAAGGACTCGACTGCTTCGGCGACTGCGAGCCCGGCGGCGAGGGCGAGGCGCGGCCACAGCGCTTTGGGGGCCGTGGGACGCAGCAGGATGGAAAATGTGAGCGACTCGCCGGGTGGCGCAAACCACTGCGCGCCGCGGCGGCCGCGACCGGCGGTTTGTTCGAGCGCGAGCAACACCAGTCCCTCCGGTGCCGAGGCTTCGGCGAGAGCGCGCAACTCGTCATTGGTCGAGCCGGCCGACTCGAGCACCCTCAGATGAAAGGGATCGGGAAACTCCGCCGCGGCACCTGTGAGGTCATCGGCCATGGGTCAGGAAATTTCCAGCGGCGTGAAGTCCAGGCCGATATCGAGCGCCGGTGCCGAATGCGTGAGCGCGCCAACGGAAATGAAATCAACGCCGGTCGCGGCAATGTCACGGATCGTTTCGAGCGTCACACCACCACTCGCCTCAAACCTCGGCGTGGTCCGCTCGCCACGCATCGCCACCGCTTCGCGCAGTTCTTCGAGGCTCATGTTGTCGAGCAGGATGTGGTCGACGCCATCGAGCGCGAGAAACTCGTGCACCTGATCGAGGCGATCGGCCTCAAGCTCGACCTCGATGCTGGGCTTGTCGTTTTTCAATTGCCGGATCGCCGCCTGAATCCCCGCGACGCCGCCTTCGGTGACGAGGTGGTTGTCCTTCACCATCGAGCGGTCGTGCAGGTTCATGCGGTGGTTGTGAGCGCCGCCGTCGATGACCGCTTTTTTTTCAAGCAATCGGTAGCCCGGTGTTGTTTTGCGCGTGTCGAGGATGCGCGCGCCAGTGCCCTTGACCGCATCGACATAACGCGAAGTGAGCGTGGCAACACCGCTGAGCCTTTGCGCAAAATTGAGTGCCGTGCGTTCGCCGCCAAGGATCGAACGCGCCGATCCCTCGACACGCAACAGCAAGGCTCCTTCACTCACGCGGCTGCCATCTTCGATCAGGATTTCGACCGAGAGCGTGGGGTCGACCTTTGCAAAAACGCGCGCAGCGAGCTCGATGCCGGAGACCACGCCATCGCGGCGCGCCGTGATGAAGGCCCGAGCACGGCGGTCGGCCGGGATGAAATACTGCGAAGTGACATCGCCATCGCCGAGGTCTTCAGCAAGCGCGAGATCGATCAATGTTTCCGTGTGGTCTTTCAACGAAAACGAAATGGAACGCCTCGCGCGGGCGCTGTCAATCACGCGTCACCGCCGATGCTTTTGCAGCAGCTCGCGGCCACGCGCGGTTTGCCACGGATTGGCTTGCAAAAGGTAGTTGGGGAACTCCGGTTGCAATGAATAGCTGCGATGGAAAACCGGCGTGGCTGAGCCGGAAACGGGCGGCACAATCCACGGCCATTCGGCCTGCGCCTCGCGGCCGGCGCGCTGCTCGCTTTCGCAAAACTCGATGAACTCACGCGATGCCTGGTGGTGATCGACGAGCCGCACACCTTCCTGCTGGAACGACCACAACACCGCCTCATTCAGCTCAACGAGCGCATGATCGCGCCACAGATTGCGCGTCTGGCGGGTATCGAGGCCGAGCTTTTCGGCAATGACCGGCAACTGGTTGTAGCGTGCCACATCGCCAAGATCGCGGGCGCCAATTTCCGTGCCCATGTACCAACCGTTGAATGGCGCGCAGGGATAAACTTCCGCACCGGTCGCAAAGATCATGTCGGAAATCGCCGGCACGGCGTACCACTTGAGCCCCAACTGGCCGAACCACTCATGACGCGGATGGCGGATCGCCACCTCACGCACCAAGTGCGGCGGCAATTCGTAAAATCGCAGCGCCCGACCGCACTGGATGATCAATGGCAAAAGATCAAATCGCGTCGGGCTCGCCGGCGGCCGCCAACCGAGCGCCAGCGCCACCCGCGTGAGCTCGAGATTCATCGGGTCACCGAGAATGCTGCCATCGGCAGACTCGAGCGCAGCGTATCGCACGAGCTGGTGATTCCAAATGCGGATCTCATTTTCCGCACCGCGCCATGGCGGCATCACCGTCATCAACGGCGTGATCCTCCCATCGCCAGTCGCGCGTTTCAAATGCTCGCAGGCGGCCTCGAAAACTTCATCGGTCGTGGCGAGCTGGCGGGCATCGATCACCTCCAGCGATTTCCAATGCAGCCGACCAATGCAGCGCACGGCATTGCGCCACGCCTCACAGCCCGCCTGCTCCAGCGAGACATCCGACGCAGCAGCGGACTTAAGCAGCTCCGCCGAATCAACCAAGTCCCAACGCTTGGCATGATGGCCATGCAGCGGGCATCCGGAAGCAGGTGGCGTGTTTGGGGCATTCATGATCGCATCACAGCACCGGTCGCGCAGCGGAACGAGTTCAGAAAAAAGCGGGAAAATCCATGGTGGCAAGCGGAAAGGACGCGGCTTCGATGAAGTAAAAAAACCCAGCGTGGCCAAATGTAGCCTATTGACAAGCAAGGCTCGGGGCAATCACACTTGAAGGGTTGCGCGACACAACTTGGAGCGTTACGCTACCTTTCCCAAAAATCCATCCTCAGACATTTTTCCCCAGTGTTTTCCAACGAAGATTATCTTGCTGAATTGCTTAACGAAGCCGGGCTGGTGAGTGCGGATGACGTTGCCATGGCGCGTGAAAAAATTTCCGCCGGCGAATCGCTCATCGAACACATTCTCGCCAATACCGGGCTGACCCAAGAGCAAATCGCACAGACCTTGGCCGCCAATGCAGCCATCTCTTTCGTGCGGCTCTCGGAAATCAACTTCCAGCCAGGCATCACCGAAGCGATCAGTGAGGAAACCGCCAAGCGCTACCGCGTCATCCCCATTCAGGATGACGGCCTCACGCTCACCTTGGCGGTGTCTGATCCGCTTGATTTCGAAGCGCTCGACTCATTGCCCCATGTGATCGGCCGTGAGTTGACCCTCGTCTGTGCCGCCCATCAAGACATCCGGGATCACCTTCGCCAATTTTATCAATCGCAGGACAGCGCAACGGCTTCCGATGCGGACGGGATGCAAATCACCACCGGCGATTCCGAGGCCGGCGCGGAAGGCGGCGACGCCCCCATCATACGCTTGGTCGTTCAATTGCTCACCGAGGCTTTCCGCCTGCGCGCCTCCGACATCCATATCGAGCCCCTCGAAACTTCGGTGCGCGTACGCTATCGCCTCGACGGCAAACTCGTACACGTCGATACCCACCCGAAAAAGCTTCTCCCCGCCATGATCGCGCGTCTGAAGGTCATGAGCGGCAGCATGTCGATCGCCGAAAAACGCCTTCCCCAAGACGGTCGCATCCAACTCAAGCTCGGCGACAAGGAAGTCGATCTTCGGGTTTCCTCCGTGCCCTCCAATCACGGCGAGTCGATGGTCATGCGGATCCTCGACAAATCGGCACTGGTGCTTGGTCTCCCGGAACTTGGCTTTTTCTCCGACGATCAGACGACCTTCGAACAACTGCTCGGCCTGCCCGATGGCATCTTGCTCGTCACCGGTCCGACGGGATCGGGAAAAACCACCACGCTTTACGCCTGCCTCAATGTCATCAACCGCCCCGACAAAAAAATCATCACGGTAGAGGACCCCGTCGAATACGAGCTTTCAGGCATTAATCAGGTGATGGTCAAAACCGACATCGGCATGACCTTTGCCGCCGCCCTGCGCGCGATGCTGCGCCAAGCCCCCAACATTATCATGATCGGAGAAATCCGTGATGCCGAGACCGCCAATATCGCGATCAATGCCTCGCTGACCGGCCATTTGGTCTTCTCCACTCTGCACACCAACGACGCCCCCTCGGCCGTTGCCCGTCTCGCCGACATTGGCGTCAAACCATTCCTCATTGCCTCGGCCGTGCGTGGCGTGCTTGCCCAACGCCTTGTGCGCAAGCTCTGCCCAGTTTGCAAAGCCCCATCGGAGCTCACCGAAAAGGAAATGCGCGCGCTGTCACTCGACGCCTCGCGAATGACCGATGCCACGATCTATGGCCCGGTCGGATGTGAAAAATGCCGCGGCGGCGGACACAAGGGCCGCATGGGCATCTTTGAACTCTTCCTCGTCGATGACGAGGTCCGCCAGATGATCAACTCCGGCCTCACCACGACCCAGCTTCGCCGCCGCGCCCGTGAGCTAGGCATGCGCACACTGCGCGAGGACGGCATCCGCAAGGTGCTGGCAGGGCTCACCTCTGGCAGCGAAGTCGTTCACGCCACCATGTCGGACGCAAACTGATCCACCACTAAGCCCTCACTTGCCGCCAGTCCCATGGACCACCAACAAATCGTCGAACTCTTCCAAGCCCGCGGGCTCATCGACACCAGCCTTGCGCAAGACATCCTCGCCGAGGTGAATCAAAGCGGCAAAGAAATCGCGGAACTCCTCACGGACTTTCAGATCATCGGCAACCGCGACGATGTCTGGCCGGTCGTCGCCTCCGAACTGGGCGCCCAGATGATTGATCTGCGCGATTGGACCCCACCGGAGGCCGTCCTCGCACTGGTGCCCGCAGGTACCGCGCGCCTCCATGGCGCCCTGCCCGTTCAGTTCGACGACGCCGGACTCCATGTCGCCTTGGTCGATCCACTCAACCCGCAAACTGTCGAGGACCTACGTTTCTCGATCGGGCGCGAAATCGTGCTCGTGGTCGCACCCGACTATCTGGTCGAGGCCAAAATCAACGAATGCTATGGCGGCGAAGGCAAGGCCATGGAGGACATCCTCAGCCAACTGGAAGTCGGTGGCGAAATTCACAACGAAGCTGATCTCGAATCGGAGGCCAACTCAGCGCCGATCATCCGCTATGTCGACTTGGTCCTCTACCAAGCAATCAAAGAGAAGGCCTCTGACATCCACTTCGAGCCCTTCGAAAACGAATTCAAAATCCGCTACCGGGTCGATGGCGCGCTCTACGAAATGGCTCCACCGCCAATTCACCTCGCCCTTCCCATCCTCTCGCGCGTGAAGGTGATGTCCAACATGAACATCGCCGAAAGACGCGTCCCGCAGGACGGGCGCATCGTCAAACAAATCGGTGAAAAACAGGTCGACATGCGGGTCTCTTCGCTGCCTACCCACCACGGCGAATCCATCGTGCTCCGGGTGCTCGATCGCTCGTCGGTAAACCTTTCACTCGAGAACCTCGGGCTGCCCGAATACATTTACGAGTACATCACCGAAACGATCGAAAAACCCAATGGTATTTTCATCGTCACCGGGCCCACCGGCGCCGGCAAGACCACCACGCTCTACGCCGCGCTTCGCCGCATCAACACCATCGATGCCAAGCTGCTTACTGCCGAGGATCCGGTCGAATACGACATCGACGGCATCGTGCAAATTCCGATCAACGAAGCCATCGGCCTCGACTTCCCGCGGGTGCTGCGTGCCTTCCTGCGCCAAGACCCGGACCGCATCATGATCGGGGAAATGCGCGACAAGGAAACCGCCACCATCGGCATCCAAGCCGCACTCACCGGTCACTTGGTGCTATCAACGCTTCACACCAACGACGCGCCCGGCGCGGTAACGCGACTGGTCGACATGGGCTGCGAGCCGTTTCTCGTCGGCGCCTCGCTCGAAGGCGTGCTTGCCCAACGTCTCGTCCGCACAATCTGCAAGGAATGCAAATCGCCCTACGAACCGAACGAAGCGATTCTCAGTCAACTCGGCATCTCCGCCCATGAGCTCGGCGACAAACAATTCTTCACCGGTGCCGGTTGCGAAGTCTGCGGGCAAACGGGCTACAAAGGCCGCCGCGGTCTCTACGAGCTCCTCAACATCACCGACCCAATCCGCGAGCTGATCACCGCCCGCGCGCCAACGGTAGTGATCAAACAAAAGGCTGTGGAGCTCGGCATGAATACCCTTCGCGAAGACGGTCTTCGCAACATTTACCTGGGCAACACCACCATCGAAGAAGTGCTGAAATACACTTGATGCCAGAGCGGCGCCTCACTCCCCGAGCAATAAAAACCTATAGCCATACCCGACTTTCCCATCGCCATGACGATGACTTTACGCTTCATTCCAATCTAAACAAACACCATGCCCAACTTCATTTACAGCGCCCTGGACGCCAAAGGCGAACAGAAGTCCGGAGTCATTGCCGCCAACTCCGAAAACGAAGCCATCCAGCAACTCCGCAACAACGGGCTCTATCCGACCCAGATCCAGGAAGAGGGCAAGGCCAGTAAAAAAACCAAAGCTGCCCTCGCGCCGAAAACCAAGGGCAAGGCCAAAGCCAAATCCGTTGCCAAATCCGGCGGCAGCGTGAAGCCGAAAAACCTTACGATCTTCACTCGCCAGCTCGCCACCCTCATCGACTCCGGCCTGCCCCTGCTGCGCAGCCTCACCGTGCTCGAAAAACAGGAGCCCAATCCAATGCTCAGGGCCACCGTCGGCGCCCTCGCGGAAAACGTCCAAGGAGGCTCCACCTTCTCCGAGTCGCTCGCCCAGCACCCGAAAATTTTCAACAAACTCTATGTCAATATGGTCAAGGCCGGCGAACTGGGCGGTGTGCTCGAAGTCGTCCTCAACCGCCTCGCGGAATACCAGGAAAAGGCCCAAAAGCTCAAAAACAAGATCGTCTCGGCCATGGTCTATCCCGTGATCGTGATGTTCATCGCCGTTGCCATCCTGGTTTTCCTGATGATCTTCATCGTGCCGAAGTTCAAGGAAATGTTCACCAGCACCGATCAAGAACTGCCCCTCATTTCCCAGATCGTGTTCGGCACGTCCGAGTTTTTCCTCGCCCGTCCGCTCTTCCTTCCCAACGTGTTCTTCCTCTTTGTCGTCGTCGGGGTCGCCATCCTGCTCTTCAACATGTGGGGCAAAACAAAAGGCGGACGCAGCGCCATCGACCTGATCAAGCTGCGCATGCCGATCCTCGGCGACATCCAACGCAAAAGCGCCGTCTCGCGCTTCTCACGCACCCTCGGCACCCTCGTCACTTCGGGCGTGCCAATCCTTCAGGCGCTCAACATCACCCGCGATACCGCCGGCAACGTGGTCATCTCAAGCGCCATCGAAAAAGTCCACGAGGCGGTCAAGGAGGGCGAAACCATCGTCACCCCGCTCCAAGCCAGTGGCGTCTTTCCCAACATGGTCATCTCGATGGTCGATGTCGGCGAAGAAACCGGTCAGCTGCCCGAAATGCTTCTTAAGGTGGCCGACGTCTATGACGACGAAGTCGACAACGCCGTCACTGCACTCACTTCGATTCTCGAGCCGATCATGATCGTGATCCTGGCATTGATCGTCGGCTCGGTGGTATTCGCGCTATTCCTGCCACTCATCAAGATGATCTCGACCATGGGCAACCAGTAATCCATGTGACCCGGGCATCCTGCCCGGGTCTTTCCCATTTGATCCCTGGTTTTTTAAAATCCTCACCATGAAAGCCCTCCCGCAACGCCCCGGCAAAGCCGCCTTCACGCTCATCGAGTTGATGGTGGTCATCACCATCATCGTCATCCTCGCCGGCCTCGTGGTCGGCGGCATGGAATACGCGAACCTACGCCAAGCCTCCGAAAAAACAAAAGTCCAAATCGCCCTGCTGTCGAAGGGGATCGAGGAATACAAACTCGACATGGGGGCGTATCCGGGAACAGCGGACAACACCCCCATCGCAGGCGATGTCTCGGAGCAGCTCTACCAGGCTTTGTTCAAGGACGGATACGATTACACCAATCCAAACACACCTCCGAACAACTGGACCAAGGCGACAAAAATCTATTTGAACGATCTTGACCCCCGTAACAACAAACAGGGATGGGTGACCACAACAACCAACGCGGCTCCCGGAGCCAACCTCAAGATCATTGACCCTTGGGGCAACAACTACCGCTATCGAAAGGGCACAAACGCCCAAAATCCCGACTTCGATCTATGGTCCATGGGCAAGGACGGCAAAACAAATACGGCCACCCCGTCTACGACGCAGACGGACAACAAGGACGACATTCGAAACTTCTGAGGCACCGAAGAAAAGGCGGGCCTTCAAGGATGATGAGTTTTTAGGAGCAGGCAGAGCACGAGATGCGTATTGCGCCTTGCTGGCGTGAACGGGCCGCCGCCACACGCATTTGCGGCGCAATTGTCATCGGATTGTGCTCGACGCCCGCGCATTGAGCGGGCTTGCTCCGGGCGAAATTCCATGAGCGAAACACCTTCCACACCTACCAAGACCGACGCCGACAAGGCTGAGCCACGCACACGCCGGATATCAAATCCGCGCCCGAAAAAATCGGCCAAGCCCGCCAAGCCGGAAACCGCGAGCGAAGCCAAAGCCGAAAGCGAACCCGCGCCCGCCGCGAAGTTTCCCGAGTTTCCATCGACCACCGCCGAAAGCCCCGCCGCCGCGCGGAGCGATTGGCCCGAACCCGAGCCAGCCACCTCAGGCGGCGGATCCGGCCCGGAAAATCCAAAGCGCAAACGCCGCCGGAAAAAAGGCAAGGGCGGCGGACAATCACCAGCCAACGCAGCCGCGGAAAACGAGTCGCCCGACGAATCATCAGATGCCGCAAGCACACCCGTCACGCAACCCGCGCAACAGCACGCGAGGCCGAATCAACCCCCGCGCGTGAAGGTCGATGCCGAGCAACTCGCGAAGTTTGCCTGGAAGATCTACCTGGCCGAGGTGAGCGAAGAAGGTGTGGCACTGGTCGGCGACAACGATGCTCGCGAACTCTCGCGTCGATGCTTCCGCCTTGCGGAAATTTTCCTCGAAGAACAAGCACGTCGCCGCTGAGCTTGGGCTGCAGAGCCGCTCAGGACTTCCAGTTGAGCACGCCCTTTTTGAGAGCGTACGCGTAGGCGATCACGAGGATGCCGGCAAATCCTGCCATGCTGACCAATGCCGCAGGCCCTTGCGCGATGAGGTCGCGGAACTGCACCGCCCATGGGTACATGAAGACGACCTCGATATCGAAAAGCACGAAGAGCATCGCGACGATGTAGAACTTCACCGAAAAGCGCGGCGCGCCTTCACCGATCGGAAGCATGCCGCATTCGTAGGCGCTGTCCTTGGTCGCGTTGGTCCTCGCCGAGCGACCGAAGATGACACTAGCGATCAGGACGGTGACCGCAAATCCAAGCGCGACGAGCACTTGGAGCAAAACGGGAAGATAATTTTCGGGCATGGCAGGTGGTACGGACGGGTGGGTGATAGCCCGTGGACAATGGGTTTGGATAGAAAAAAAACCCGCGGCCGTTACCGGTCGCGGGTTTGACGAAGCAAGTACAACACCAATGAAAAATCAGTCTTGCTCGGCGGCTGCCTCTTGGGCGGCTGCGTAGGCGCTGGACGCCTCATGCACGCGGGCAGTGCCCTTGTACTCCTTGCCGATCTTCTCGACGAGGCCACGGGTCACGAGGTTCTGAAGTTTCTCGTAAGCACGCAGGCGGAGCATTTCTTCGCCGCCGCTGACCGCATTGCGAACCTTCAGGTTTGCGAAAACCCGCTCGAACAAATCGTTGAATCCAAATACCTTCTTCTCGGAGAGCACAGTGACCAATTCGTCGGTCACATGGTCCGGAAGCCGTCGGGAGAATCTTGTGCGCTTAGTAGTAATTGCCATAACGCCATCACCCTACACGGGTTTGTGACAAAAGCGACTCAAAAAACTTGGAATTAACTTCACAGATCTAAAATATCATGGGCTCCAGACCATTGCAGCGCCCCAAAAAACCAAAAAATTCCCTCATGGCAGCTTGACAGCGCGCTGTTTGCCGCCATTCTCCGCCCTCCCGACGCGTCGGAAACGTGTTGGGCAACCAAGTTCCCATGAAAAAGGACATTCATCCCAAGTACAATCCAGTCGTGTTTGTCGACATGACCACCGGCGCCCGCTTTGTCACCCGCTCGACCAAGAGCTCTGAAAAAAAGGAAGTCATCGACGGTGTCGAGCACAGCGTGATTTCGATCGGCATCACTTCCGACTCGCATCCGTTCTTCACCGGACAGAAGCAGTTCGTCGACACCGAAGGCCGCATCGACAAGTTCCAGAAGCGCTTTGGTGCGGTCCGCCGCGTCGCCAAGCCGAAGGCGGAATAATCCCGGAAGGCCTCTGGCTGCCGGCATGTTGCACGGCGCTTCACGCGGAGCGCCGAGCTGCCTCTTTGTTTTTTGCCCGTTCAGACGACCGGGCCCTCGGCGAGCACATACCAAAAGCGGGCGAGGCCTGCCTTTTTCATCTCCGAGCGGGTCATGGCGTAAAACGCCTGCCATTGGTCGGGATGGATCGTCTGGCAGCCGAGCGAGCTTGTGCCCTTGCGGCCGCCGCGATGGATGTTGATCGCCACGCCCGGCCGGCTGCTGGGGATTTCTTCGTCGCCATCGCGCCTCACCGGCAGTTCCTCATTGCGCGTCGCCGGACGAAAGGCCGGGTAGCCGCCGCTAGGTCGGGAAATGCCATGCTTGCCGGGTTTGTAGGGGTGGCAGCCGGGCATCAATGAGGCCACGCCCTTGCGGAAGCGGCTGGGGTCGGTGTTGGCATTGAAGGCGGCAAAAGTTTCCGGGCCCACCACGAAGGCGGCATCGTCGTAGATCCCGCGGTCATTCACGCCGGGCGCGCCGAGCGAGTCGCGGTAATACCCGCGGATGCCCACCACCAGCATTTCGGGAAATGGTTCGCCGGGCCGCTGCTTGCGCCAGACCGCTTGCGCCGTGGCAAGCACGATCGATCGCGGGGCGCGGGGCTTGGCCATGATGGTGAGCTTGAAGTTTCAGCCGAGGCTCTCGATGCGGAACACCACCGGCGCGCTGTTGATGCAATCGAGCGCCTCAATTTCGGCCAAGGCCTCTTGCAGTTTTCCGAAGGGGCAGGTGTGAAGCAGGAAAACCATGTCGACAAATTCCGCGTCGGGGTTCGATGGATTCACCGGCGAGTGGGTGCCGGAAATGCCGATGCGGTGCTTGGCAAGGATGCCGGAAATTTCGGCGATCACGCCCGGCCGATCGGTGACATCGAAGCGCACATAATACGCCGTCGAAGTCTCGGCGACCGGCAGAATGCGGCCCTTTTCACGGTAGGGCAGGAATCCGCGATGACCATTCGCCTGACGCAAAGAACGCGCGGCCTCGACGAGGTCGGCCACCACCGATGATGCGGTCGGATCCTGACCCGCGCCACGGCCGTAGAACAACGACTCGCCCGCAGTGTCGCCATGCACGGCCACCGCATTGAAGACACCGTGGACGGATGCGAGGATGTGCGACTTGGCGAGAAACGATGGCTGCACGCGCAGCTCGACTTCGCCATTCGGATGCTCGCGGATGAAGGCCAGCAGCTTGACCACATAGCCGAGGCTGGTGGCGAAATGGATGTCGTTGGGCCGCACCTGCTCAATGCCCGAGACATGGATCGCCGCGGGATCGATCGGAAATCCATAGGCCAGCGTCGCCAGCAAAATCGCTTTGTGCGCCGCGTCCCAGCCATTGACATCAAGCGCCGGATCGGCCTCGGCATACCCGAGCGCCTGGGCCTCGGCGAGCGCCGCCTCGAAGGTGAGGCCGGCATCGGTCATGCGCCCGAGGATGTAATTCGAGGTGCCGTTGATGATGCCCGAAAACGAAAGGATGCGATTGCCGATGAACGAATCCTGCACCGTGCGGATGATCGGGATGCCGCCGGCGACGGCCGCCTCAAAATGGATCGGCGTATCGTGTTCCTTGGACAAGGCAAACAACTCGATGCCGCGCTCGGCGAGCAGGGCCTTGTTGCCAGTGACCACCGGTTTTTTTGCGCGCAGTGCGGCGGCGACAATCTCGAAGGCATCGGTCGTGCCGCCGATCAGCTCGACGATGATGTCCACCGCCGGATCCTCCACCAGCTTGCGCCAATCGGTGGTAAACATTTCCGCCGGCACCTCGCCAGTGGTCGCGCGCGCCTTGGCGGTGTTGCGCACGAGGATCTTGGCAATGTGCAAACGCACGCCACCACCGGTGCGGCCGGTGATCAGCTCACCATTGCGCTCAAGCACATTCCACACGCCAGAACCGACAGTTCCGAATCCGGCCAAACCAATGCCAAGTGACGAACAAGATTTCACGCCGCCCAGTGTGACGATGAATCAGCCGCCCTCCAAGCCGGAATTGGCGCGATGGAAAAGTCTCAGGGCTGAGCACTGATCCCAAGTTGACGCTCGGCTTCGAGCCAGTCGCCGCGCGAATCACCCGGCAAGCCCTGCTCAACGCGGCGGCGGTAGTTGAGATACGCCGCGCGGGCGATCGCATCATTGCTGGGGCGCGGCGCGGGCTTCTCGGCGTTCGCTTTTTTCGCAGCCTTCTTCGCGGGCGCTGTGCGCACTGCTTTTTTGGCGGCAGGCTTTTCCGTTTTTTTCGCTTCGGGCTTCACCGCTTTCGGCGCGGCCTTCTTGACGACTTTCTTTGCAGTTTTTTTAGCAGCCATGGTGGATGGATGTTTGTGAGTTTTCTAGCAGGCGAGATGCCAAGGCCGAGCATAAACGCGCAGCTCAGTGATTGCCAGTCCCTTTGACGCGCGTATATTGACGCCATGGCGACTGGCTATTCGTGGAGCGTTGCGCGCGGCGGCTCGTATCAGCCCCCCGCCTCGAACCGTCTCGGTTGGTGGGCGGTGATCGCCATGGTTGGCTCGATCCTGCTCCATGTCGCGGTGTTTTTCGCGTTGGAAAAAATGAAGGTCGCGATCCATGTCGAGCAGGCGGCCGAACTGCGCACCGAGCCGATCGTGATCCGCCCGGTGGATGTCGCGCCGGTGGAAGCGCAACCCGCGCCACCACCCGAGGAAAGCGTCAAGCCACCGGAAAATGCAGCCGCTTTGCTCGAAGAGGTAGACCTGCTCGCCGCCCTGCCCAAGGACAAGGAAATCGAAATGAAGCCCGATGTCCAACAGGCGGAATTCGCACTCCGCATGGCAAACCCAGCCGCCAAAGGCGAACCCAACGCGCCAGCGGCCGAAATCACCTCCGGCTTCGAAATCGATTCCGACCTGCCCGAGCTCGGCCGCCAGCCGGAACAAATCAAGCCGGCAGAGGTCGGCCAAATCACCATCGACCCCGGCGCCATGCAGGCCGATGACGACAAGCTCGGTAAACTCACCGACGCGATGATCCAACAAGGCGCCGGTGGCAAGGCCGACCGCGGCGCGCTCAACGACAACGCCTCACTCGACGACCTGCTTGGCCTGCCCGCCAACGCGCTGGTCTCGAAAAAAACCATGCTGCCAAGCGATTTGCTCTTCGAGTACAACAGTGCCGAATTGCGCGAAAGCGCAAAGGTCGGTCTCATGAAACTCGCACTGCTCATGGATCGCAATCCCGAGCTCTTCTGCTGGATCGAAGGCCACACCGACCTCATCGGCGGCGACGACTTCAACCTCGACCTCTCGGTGCGCCGCGCCGCCGCAGTGAAGCAATACCTCGTCGAGGCGCTGCGTATGGATGCATCAAAAATCAGCACCCGCGGATTCGGCCGCTACGAACCGCTTGTCACCAGTGGCAGCGTCGAAGAACAAGGCGTGAACCGCCGCGTCGAAATCCGCATGCGTCCGTCGCCGCCGACCAAAGAGCAACTCACGATCCAACCACAAAAAGCAGCGGTCGTCGTCGAGTCACCGCCGCCAAAGGCCATCGCAGTGCAGCCGCAACGCGCCATCCCGGTCGAAGATGAAGCGCCCGCCCCACGCGCGCTGCCGATCGCGGAATAAATCACGAGTCATGCTTGCCTGCACAAGCCTCACCCCTTTTCATCTGCCGGAACATGACATCACACGCTGCGCCACAAGTTTCTCACATCCAATGCGGCGACTTCGCGGCCGCCGCACAATCTCTCAGCAGCGAAGCATGGACGATGCAGCAAGGCTGGCTTGCCAAGCCCGATGAAAAATTGCGCGCGGCCAGCGTGCGCTTTGGCTGGGAAAACGATGCGTTCTGGGTGCTCGCCGATCTGCCCGATGATTTCATCTCCTCGCGCAGCACCGGCCACAATCAGGACATGTGGACACTCGGCGATGTCTTCGAAATCTTCATCGCCCGCAAGGACTCGCCCTTCTACCTCGAGCTTCATGTGACGCCGCACAACCACCGGCTCCACCTCCATTGGTCACCCGAAGGCATGGAAAAAATCCAAGCCAAGCAAGCCACACTCGATGAATTCCGCAGGCCTCCTTCGGCCTTCGACTCATGGGTGCAAAAACCTGAGGGCGAGCGCAAATGGCAGGTGCTTGCACGCATCCCCGCAAGCATATTGCCGAATGGCCAAACATTCGAAGTCGGGCAAATGCTCGAGCTCTCGTTCAGCCGCTACGATGCGGGGCCCGAAGGCACGCCCGACATTCTTTCTTCCACCTCGCCACACCGCGAACTCAGCTACCACCGACGCCACGAGTGGCGCGAAGTCGTCCTGAAAAATGGTTGATGCCGAAAAGCCTTTGCCCACGAGACCAAAAAAATCTCGTCAGTCCGCCCGCGATCGGCGGAAATGCGTCCCGTGATTCATCCCACCGCCATTGTTTCGCCACTCGCCAAGCTTGGCACCAATGTCCGCATCGGGCCCTACTGCATCATCGGCGACCATGTCGAGCTCGGAGACGACTGCGTGCTGCACTCGCATGTCGTGCTCGAGGGCCCGTCGAAGTTCGGTCGCGGCAACGAGTTCTACCCCTTCGCCGCCATCGGCGGCAAAACCCAGGACCTGAAGTACCAGGGCGAGCCCACGCTGCTCGAGGTGGGCGACTTCAACCAGTTCCGCGAAAACAGCACCGTGCATCGCGGCACCCACGATCACACGCCCACCCGCATCGGTTCGCACAACCTGTTCCTTTGCTATTCGCATGTCGCACACGACTGCCAGCTCGGCGATCACATCATCCTCTCCAACACCGTCGGCCTCGCCGGCCATGTCACGGTCGGGGATCACGCGATCATTTCTGGCTTTGCCGCGGTCCATCAGTTCTGCCGCATCGGCAATCACGCGATCGTCGGCGGCTTGTCAAAGATCGTGCAGGATGTGCCACCCTTCATGATCGTCGATGGCAACCCAGCCTCGACCCGCGGCCTCAACCTAGTGGGCCTCCAGCGCCGCGGCTTCTCCGAGGACGACATCAAATCCCTCAAGGCCGCCTACAAAAAGTTGTTCCTCAAAAAGGACAACAACATCACCCAATCGATCAGCTCGCTCAAAGCCACCCACGATGGCGACAACCCGCAAGTCGGCCACCTCATCCAATTCCTCGAAGAATCGCAACGCGGCGTCACGCGTTGAAGAGTGAACTCACAGATTCAAGTTTGAAGTTTTATGAAGACGGAAGACTTGTAGACAGAAGAAGCTAGAAAAACGGCGAAGGCTTGTAGCTGTTTTGGACAAAACTGCTGAAGGCATGTAGGCAGTTTGGACAGGAGCGAAGCGACGTGCCCGAAGGGCGAAGTGCCGTGAGGCGGCACTGAGTCAATAGCGCAACGACGTGGCCGGAAGGGCCGAACGCGCGGGCGGCGAGCGTGAGTCACAAGAGTCCCAGCCACCTGAAGAGGTCAGACAAGAAACGGCGGTTTACTCGCTGTTCAAAACATGGAGCGGGACGCTCCATGGACAGCCTGGAGCAAGATGCTCCAGCCACATGAAGAGGCGGCATCTTCATCTTCTGTCTTCTGTCTCGAAGTCTTGTTTCTCCTTCCACGGCGTCGTGAGGCAAAGTTGCTCAGTTAACACAGGCCGCACGAGTTCCGCCATCCTGCGGTAGCCGACTTCGCTGAGGTGCAATTGATCGGCCTCGAAGGAGTCCGTTTGCAATGCGTTGCCCGTGGCATCGACGAGCGCCGGGTTCACATCGAGAAACATCAAGCGACGCTGGGTGGCACACCACTCGCGCACGAGATGGTTCACGCGATCCACCTCGGCGACGAGGCCGTCGATGCGCTTCTGCGGCGCACGGATCACCGAAAGGTAAAGCACCGGCACATCGGGGTGGATCGCACGAAACGCGCTGATGAATTTGATGATATTGCCGAGGATTTCTTTCGCAGGGTGCCGAGCGTTGATGTCATTGCTGCCGCAATAATACACGAGCATCTTGGGCTTTTGGTTCATCACCTTGGTTTCCCAATGTTGGGTCGCCGCACCGGGCAACCACTCGTGCGTTTGAGATCCGCTCACGCCATGATTGAGCATCGGTGTGGGCGCAAGATCGGCGGCCATGCGCGCCCATTTTTCCATGATGCTGCTGCCAACCACCAAGGCACGGGCCTGCTCTTGATGATCGACGTGTGATGCCAAACCCGCCCGCGCCGGCGCTTCGCAGCATGGGGCTTCCGACATCGGCGAACCATCAGCGAAAGCATTTTGCACGGTAGCGAAAATCATCAGGCATGCGACCAACGCAAAACGGCGCGCCGCATGAAAAACCATTTTGTTTCGGGGTCCGAGCATCTTGGCAAAGCAAACTCATCAACGCTTGCTCATTCCACGCTAGGCCGCAGTGCCACATGCGAAAAGGCGATTTTGCCGGAGGCAAGCGTGAGGCCGCCGGGGCACCCAACCCCGACGGCCATGCTGTACAACTCCATGTCATGGGCGGTTCGATCCGCCACGGGCATGAAATTGCCAACTGCTGTTCACCCTTACTTGAAGACATGGAGACGAACTCCCGGTCTTCATGGAGTTGGACCGATGCGATCGGGATTCGTTCAATGGAATCAGCTCACTCCGCGATCGCGTCAGCAAAGCATGGCCTCACCCCACGGGCCGGCCCTTGCGCGCCAGCCAGATCGGCGCAAAACGCGGCTTCTTCGCGCCCGCGGAAATCGGCACGGAATACTCCGCGACATCAAAGCCACATCGCTGCAAACGGCGGCTGATGTTTGCCGTCCTTCGCGACCCGGCGATCGCCAACAAACCGCCCTGCTGCAAGGCCTCGTACGCGGCGGACAGCCAGCGGCGGTCATCGATCCACGGGCGATTGTCGAGATTCATCGGCGACGCATCGAGGTGCAGCAAAATCGCATGCAGCATGCCGGCGTGACGCAACAGCCCCGCGGGCCCGCAATCGTTTTCCAAGACCACACGAGAATCATGATTCAACGGGCTCTCGGAAAGATGCGCGCGATGCCAATCCGCCATCGCCGCCAGAGGCTCGGCAACGATCAGCGTTGCACGCTTTTGTTTGAGCTCGGTGCAGGCGGCAGCCAAGGCATGACCCAAGCCAAGCCCTGCGAACCAAAGCTTCGGTTGCCGCGCCGGGCGAAAGGGCGCGCAGGCCAACCTTGCCATTTCCTGCTCCACCTCACGTGTCGCAGGTCCGCAAATTTGCTGACCGTGGATGACAAGCGATTTCCTGCCGTCGTGTTCCTGCAGGGTCAGCACGCCACCTTGGGGCAGCGTGGCTTCGGCGAGTGTGATGCGTGGTTTCATGATGGATGCGGCGAGCAGTGGCGCGCCGAACGCGGTCTTTGACAAGAGAAAACCCCGACCATCGAAGGTCGGGGTTTTTTAATGGGTTGATACAAACAGGTTTTATCAGGGCCTCGCGATTACAGTGAGTCCTTGAGACGGGAGGAAGCCTTGAAGCCGACCGTTTTCGATGCGGCGATCTGGATCTTCTGTCCGGTCTTCGGGTTGATTCCCTCGCGGGCGGCGCGCTCTTTCACTTCGAAGGTGCCAAATCCGATGATTTGGACCTTCTTGTCCTTCTTCACACCTTTTTCGAGGGAGGAGAGAACGGCTTCGAGAGCTTCGTCGGCGGAACGCTTGGTGGCGTCGTTTCCGAGGGCTGCTTGGATGGCATCAATGAGTTCAGCTTTGTTCATGGCAACGCAATTGATGGCGGGAGAGATGCTTACTTGGCAAGATAAAACCCTTTGATTTTCGGGTTTTTTCCGCGATCGCGGGTCAGAGAGTGCTTGACTTGAAGGGCATTTCGTTGTGAGCCGCGGGGCCAGTCACTTTTTCCGCTACCGAAATTGAATCGGATACGCATTCCCAATGGCACCATGAAGGGGCCACATGCCCGTGCAGAGCGGGCAAACAAGGGGCTTGGTGGTTTTTGTCCAAATTTTACGGAAAATGACTTGCGAATCCCTGTGGCAGTTCATAAAGACCGCGCGCCCTTTTCTACGGGCAATTCCGGCATGTTTCGACGCAAACTCATCGTTTCCCTAGCTGCTTGGCTGTCCTGCTTCGGCACCGTCTGGGCAGGTGGCGGCGAAGGGCATCACGCTCTCCCGCTCTACGCGCCCCAGCTCAACGACTTCGTCACCAACTCGATGGTGATGGTTTGGTTGGCCGTCGGACTCATTGTTTTGTTCTGCCGCGCCGCGACCCGCAAGATGTCGCTCATCCCCGCCGGAGTGCAAAATTTCGCCGAGTGGGCGGTCGAAACGCTCTACGATTTCCTCGCCGGCCTGATGGGCGAGCATCTGGTAAAGCGCGTGTTCTGGTTCTTCGGCACGATTTTCTTCTTCATCCTCGTCAACAACTACATGGCGCTCGTTCCCGGCGTCGGCACCGTTGGCTGGAATACCGTCGATGCCAATGGTCAACACGGTTTCACCCCCTTCATGCGCGGCGGCAACGCCGACATCAACATGACCGCCGCGATGGCCTTCACCTTCGCCATCCTCTGGTTCTACTGGGCACTCACCGAAAACGGCCTCAAGGGTTTCCTCGCCCACATCTTCGCGCCCAAGGGCCACTTCGGCGCACTGATGATGGTGATGATGGTCCCAATCTTCCTCTTTGTCGGCGTGCTGGAAATCATTTCCATCGCGATCCGCCCGGTCGCTCTTTCCTTCCGTCTCTTTGGCAACATCTACGGCGGCGAGCAAACGCTCGAGTCGCTGATGGCCTTGATCCCCAAGGCCTTGCAGCCTTTCCTTTCCTGGCTACCAGCCTTCCCGTTCTACTTCGTCGAGCTGCTAGTCGGCTTCGTCCAAGCCCTCGTTTTCACTCTCCTCTGCGCCATCTTCCTCAAACTCATCTGCGATCACGGAGACGAGGCGCACCACTGACCCCTTTCCCCGTCCTGACCATGGCAAAGACTGTGGGGGCCGGAGAAACCATAAACAAACAAACTAACAACACACATGTTCACTAAAGCATTTGCAGTGTCACTCGCCGCTCTCGCCGGCGGTATCGGTATCGGTCTCCTCGGCGCCAAAGCCGCTGAAGCCACCGGCCGCAACCCGGGCGCAGCGACTCCGATCCTCGTCATCTCGATCATTCTGGCGGCTCTGATTGAAGGTATCTTCATTCTTACCGCCTTCGCAGTGCCGTTCTAAGCAATTCTACGCCGCACGCGTCGCAAGGCGCGTGCGGCGACGCTTTCCCCAAGCCCGACAACCCTTTCCCATGATCACCTTACTTGCAGCTCAAGCCGCCGGAGACGCCGGCATTGTCGAAACCATCCAGAAGACCTTCGGGCTCAACGCCCCGTTCTTCATCGCACAGGTGATCAATTTCTTCCTCGTCATCTTCGTGCTGAAGAAATTCGCGTTCGGCCCGATCCAGACGATCCTCGAACAGCGCCGCGCCCGCATCGCCGAGGGTGAGCAAAAACTCAAGCGCATCGAAAAGCAGCTTGCCGAGTCCGAGCAAACGACCGCCGCCGCCATCGCCAAGGCCAACGAGGACGCCGTGCGCCTCATCAACGAAGCCAAACAGGGCGCCGCCGCATTCAGCGAACAAAAGGCCCAGGAAGCGATCTCCCAAGCCCAGCAAATCCTCGCCAAGGCCGAAGCTGCCGCCAAGGCCGACCGCGACCGCCTCAGCTCGGAGCTCAAGCGCGAATTCGGCCGCCTCGTCGCCACCACCACCGCGCAAGTCACCGGCAAGGTGCTCAGCAACGACGACCAAAAGCGCATCAACGACGAAGCGCTTGCCAAGATCGAAGGCTGATCCCTCAAACCCGTTTCCCTTCTCTCCTTATGAAAGTTTCCAAAGTCGCCGCCGCCACCGCACGCCGCCTGTTCGGGCTCTGCCAGACCGCCGGCCGACTCGACGAAACGAAACTGCGCACCGTGGTCGCGCGACTCATCGAGTCGAAACCCCGCGACTACCGCGCGGTGCTGGTCGCACTGCAACGCCTCACCCGCCTTGATGCCGACCGCCGCCGCGTCACAGTCGAAAGCGCCGTCGCGCTCGATGATGCCTCGCGCCAACGCGTGGTCGATGGCCTCGCGAAAGCCCACGGCCCGAACCTCACCATTTCCTACACCGTCAAACCCGAGCTCATCGGCGGCCTGCGCATCCGCGTCGGCAACGATGTGCTCGACGGCTCGGTGCAAGGCCGCCTCACGCGCCTTGCCAACGCCTTCTGATCCAACCCCTCTCCGCCAAAATCCGAAATCGCCAACCAGCAACCCTTCCTTATGAGCAGCATCCTTCAGGAACTCGAACAACAAATCGCCGGCATCACCTCGTCGGTCGAAAAATCCAATGTCGGCACTGTCCGTCAAGTCGGTGACGGCGTGGCCAAAGTGGAAGGACTCTCCGGCGTCCTGCTCAACGAAATGGTCGACTTCGGCGGCGGCGTGACTGGCATGGCCCTCAACCTCGAGGAAAGCGAAGTCGGCGTCGTGCTGCTTGGCGATTACTCGGCCGTCAAGGAAGGTTCCGAATGCCGCACCACCGGCAAGCTACTCTCGGTCCCAGTCGGCGAAGCCCTCCTCGGCCGCGTGGTCAACGCGCTCGGCCAACCGATCGATGGCAAAGGCGACATCGCCGCCGCTGCGCAATACCCGATGGAGAAAATCGCTCCCGGCATCATCAAGCGCAAATCGGTCACCGTCCCGGTCCAAACCGGCATCATGTCGATCGACGCGATGATCCCGATCGGCCGCGGCCAACGCGAGCTGATCATCGGCGACCGCGCCACCGGCAAGACGACCATCGCCGTCGACACGATCATTTCCCAAGCGCAACAAAACAAGGCCGCCGAGCAAGGCAAGCTGCAGAACCACAAGCCGCTTTATTGCATCTACGTGGCGATCGGCCAAAAGCTCTCGAACGTTGCCCGCATCCAGAAGACCCTCGAAGATGCAGGCGCGATGGAATACACCACCATCGTTTCGGCTTCGGCCTCGGATGCCGCCGCGATGCAGTATCTCGCCCCCTACGCCGGCTGCGCCATCGCCGAGTATCTCATGGATCAAGGCAAGGACTGCCTCATCGTGTTCGACGACCTCTCGAAGCACGCGGTGGCTTACCGCCAAGTGTCGCTCATTCTCCGCCGCCCCTCCGGTCGCGAAGCTTATCCGGGCGACGTGTTCTACCTCCACTCCCGTTTGCTTGAGCGCTCGGCGCGTCTCTCCGATGCTGCCGGGGGTGGCTCGCTCACCGCGCTGCCGATCATCGAAACCCAAGCAGGCGACGTCTCGGCCTACATCCCGACGAATGTGATTTCGATCACCGACGGTCAGATCTACCTCGAAACCGACCTTTTCTACCAAGGCATCCGCCCCGCGATTTCGGTCGGTCTTTCGGTGTCGCGCGTCGGCTCCGCTTGCCAAACCAAAACGATCAAGTCGGTCGCCGGCACCACCAAGCTCGACCTCGCGCAGTACCGCGAGCTCCAAGCCTTCGCGCAGTTCGGTTCGGACCTCGACGCATCGACCAAGAAAAAACTCGATCGCGGTGCCCGCATCGTCGAGCTCTTCAAGCAAAACCAATACAGCCCGCTCGGCATGGAAATGGAAGCGGTCTACCTCTTCGCGATGCAAAACGGTTACTTCGACGATGTCGCGGTGGCCGATGTGCGCCGCTTCCAGGCCGCGATGGGAGAGTTCTTCTCGACCCGCAAAAACGACCTGCTCGACAAGATCCGCAACGAAAAGCCCGACCTCAAAAAAGACGCTGCTTCAGTCGACGCTCTCAAGCAGGCGATCGAAGACTTCAAGAAGAGCTGGAAATAAGTTAATCGCTCCCCGTTAAAAGTTATTGGTTGTTTCAATAGACCCTCAGCCACTTTTAACAAATAACCTCTAACATTTAACTCTTCACCATGGCCAACCTCCGCGACATCCGCCGACGCATCAAGTCGGTCAAAAACACCGCGCAAATCACCCGCGCGATGCAGCTCGTCGCGGCGGCCAAGATGAAGAAGGCGCAGGATCAGGCGCTGGCCGGCCGCGAGTACTCCTCGCACCTCACCCAGGTGCTCTTCGACATCCGCCAAAACTTCTCGGAAGAGTCGCACCCGCTGCTCGAAAAGCGTGAAGGCAATCGCGAGTTGGTGCTGGTGATATCGACCGACAAGGGCCTTTGCGGACCGCTCAACACGAACCTCGCACGCAAGCTGCGCGCATTGGCATCGCCCGATGCCGACTATGTCACGGTCGGCCGCAAGCTGCGCGTGCTGCTTGAAAAACTCGGCAGCAACATCGTTGCCGACTTCGTGGTGAAGGACCCCGTGCCATTCGCACAAACCCGCCCGATCGCGAAGTTTCTCACCGAGCAATTCCTCTCTGGAAAATACGATAAGGTTTCGATCGCGTTCACCAACTTCGTCAACACCCTGCGCCAAGAGCCGGAAGTGGTGACGCTGCTGCCGATTCGCGAACAGGCCAATGCCGAGGTTTTCGGCGCAGAGACCGTCACTGCCGACCGCGGGCACGACTTCACCTTCGAACCAAATGCCGCCGAGGTGCTCGCCGCAATCCTGCCGCTGTATGTGAACTACGAGGTCTTCCAAGCGCATGTCGAATCCCGCGCGTCCGAACACTCGGCACGCATGGTCGCGATGAAGTCCGCCACCGACAACGCGAAGAAATTCATCAAGGAACTCACCCTCGAGTACAACAAGCTCCGCCAAGGCGCCATCACCGCCGAACTTCTCGAAATCACCACCGCGATGAAAGCCATGGAATAAACCGTTGGCAACACACCTCCTCTTACTGAACACCGCAAACTTCCCAACCCGCAACCTCCCAATGAGCAACCAAGGTACTATCGTCCAGATCATCGGCGCCGTCATCGACGCCGATTTCTCCCAAGCCACCAAGCTTCCCGAGATCTACAACGCGCTGGAAATCCAGTATGTTCTCAACGGAGTCGACACCAAGCTCGTGCTTGAAGTGCAGCAACACCTTGGCGACGGCTGGGTGCGCGCAGTTGCGATGTCCACCACCGATGGCCTCAAGCGCGGCATGGCCCTCACCGACACCGGCAAACCGATCGCCGTGCCTGTCGGCAAACAAGTTCTTGGTCGCATCTTCAATGTCACCGGCGACCTCGTCGATGAAAACGTGCCAATCGCCAACCCGAACCTCCGTTCGCCCATCCACCGCCCGGCACCCACACTCACCGAGCAATCGGCCACCGCGGAAATTCTTCCCACCGGCATCAAGGTCATCGACCTCATCTGCCCGCTGCTCAAGGGCGGTAAGGGCGGCATGTTCGGTGGCGCGGGCGTTGGCAAGACGGTCGTGATCATGGAGCTCATCAACAACATCGCCAAAGCACACGGCGGCTTCTCGGTGTTCGCCGGCGTCGGCGAGCGTACCCGCGAGGGCAACGACCTCTACTGGGAAATGATTGAGTCGGGCGTCATCGCCACCGAAAAAGATGAGAAAGGCCATGTAAAACTCGACGGCCAAGGCAACCCGATCCTCACCGAAGGCTCGAAGGTCGCCCTCTGCTACGGCCAAATGAACGAGCCTCCCGGCGCGCGTCTCCGCGTCGCCCTCTCGGCACTCACGATGGCCGAGCACTTCCGCGATGAGGACAACCAGGACGTTCTCCTCTTCGTCGACAACATCTTCCGTTTCTCGCAAGCCGGATCCGAAGTCTCCGCGCTCCTCGGCCGTACTCCTTCGGCCGTGGGTTACCAGCCGACCCTCTCCGAGGAAATGGCCGCCCTCCAAGAGCGGATCACCTCGACCAACAAAGGCTCGATCACCTCGATCCAAGCGGTCTATGTGCCGGCGGACGACCTCACCGACCCCGCTCCCGCCAACACCTTCGCTCACCTCGATGCCACCGTCGTGCTCGAGCGTTCGCTCGCCGAGCAAGCGCTCTTCCCGGCCGTCGATCCGCTCGCATCGACCTCGAAGGCGCTCGCTCCCGAAGTCGTCGGCGAAGAACACTACCGCGTCGCCCGCGGCGTGCAGCAAGTCCTCCAACGTTACAAGGACCTACAGGACATCATCGCGATTCTCGGCATGGACGAGCTTTCCGCCGAAGACAAACTCACCGTCTTCCGCGCACGCAAAATCCAACGCTTCCTCACCCAGCCCTTCCACGTCGCGGAAGTTTTCACCAACGTCTCCGGCGTGCTCTGCTCGATCGAAGACACGGTCCGCGGCTTCGCCGAAATCCTCGACGGCAAGTGGGACGATGTGCCCGAAGGCAACTTCTACATGAAGGGCGGCATCGACTCGGTCTCGCGCGACTGATTCACGCCGACTGAACTTCAGCTTTTCAGCATTTCAGTTTTTCAGCATTTACTCCACCATGCCCCTCCAACTCGACATCGTCACTCCCGAGAAGAAAGCCTTTTCGGCGCCCGTGGATCATGTGTACCTGCCGGGCGCGGATGGGGAGCTCGGCGTGCTGCCGATGCACGCGGGGCTCGTGACCGCGCTCAAGCCGGGCGAGCTGCGCTACCTTCACAACGGCCAGACGACCACGCTGGCGATCGGTTCCGGCTTTGCCGAAATCACCCAGGAAAAAGTCGTAGTCCTCACCGACATGGCACTGGGCGAAGATGAGATCGACGAGAAAAGCACCGAAGAAGCGATCGAACGCGCTCAGGAAAAACTCAAGTCCGTCGATCACAGCATGGACGCCGAAGAGGTGGCTTACCTGCAGAGCGTCATCTCGAAGTCGACCGCCGCGCTGCGCTTCAAACGCCGCAGCCATTGATCCGACGCCCGCTGCAGGGCGAATGTTTTAAAGCAGCACATCGGTCAGATGCCGCCTGCGCAGATTTGATGATTTGACGCGTATTTTTTTCACGTCATTGCAAACGCTCAACAACTCGGTTCATATGGGACTGCCATGAGCCAATTGCCCACCGCACACGCCGCGCTCTCATCATGGGTTGCGGAACTTGCCGCCCTCTGCGCGCCCGATGCCGTCGAATGGTGCGACGGGTCGCAAGAAGAATGGGATCGCCTCACATCATTGATGGTTGAACGCGGCACCTTCACCCGCCTCAATCCCGATAAGCGCCCGAATTCGTTTCTCGCGCGCTCAACGCCGTCCGATGTCGCACGCGTCGAGGACCGCACTTTCATCTGCTCGAAACGCCCCGACCAAGCAGGCCCCACCAATCATTGGGCTGATCCCACCGAAATGCGCGCCACGCTGCGCGAAAAATTTAAGGGCTGCATGAAAGGTCGCACGATGTATGTGATCCCGTTCTGCATGGGCCCGCTCGACTCGCCGCTGGCGAAGATCGGCATCGAGATCAGCGACAGCCCCTATGTGGTCGTGAACATGCGCATCATGACGCACATGGGCAGCGAGGTGCTTAAACGCCTCGAAGATGAGGATGCCGGGCGCATCGCCAAAAAACGCGACGGCCATGGCAACTTTATTCCCTGCTTGCATTCGGTCGGCGCGCCACTCGCGCCCGGTGAACAAGATGCGTCATGGCCGTGCAATGAGGACAAATACATCGTCCATTTCCCCGAGACTCGCGAGATCATGTCCTACGGATCGGGTTACGGCGGCAACGCCTTGCTTGGGAAAAAATGCCTCGCACTGCGCATCGCCTCCAACATCGCACGCGAACACAAGTGGATGGCCGAACACATGTTGATCGTCGGCGTGAAGCAGCCCGATGGCCATAAAACCTATCTCGCCGCCGCCTTTCCCTCGGCCTGCGGCAAGACGAACCTCGCGATGCTCATCCCGCCAAAACCATATCAGGAAAAAGGCTGGGAAACGACGATCGTCGGCGACGACATCGCATGGCTCTGGCCACACGAGGACGGCAAACTGCACGCGATCAATCCCGAGACCGGATACTTCGGCGTCGCACCCGGCACATCGTACGACACGAACCCGCGCGCGATGGAGTCGATCCAGGCAAACTGCATCTTCACCAATGTCGCGCTCACCGACGATGGCGATGTCTGGTGGGAGGGCATGTCAAAAGAAGAGCCCGCGCACCTGATCGATTGGACCGGACAGGACTGGACACCGGACTGCGGCCGCGTCGCCGCGCACGCCAATGCTCGCTTCACCGCGCCCGCGGGACAGTGCCCGTCGGTCGATGCCGAATGGCAAAACCCCGATGGCGTACCGATCGATGGCATCGTCTTTGGCGGTCGCCGCGCAACTACGATGCCTCTAGTATTTCAAGCCTTCAACTGGAGCCACGGCGTGTACCTCGGCGCGACAATGGGATCGGAAACCACCGCTGCCGCCTTTGGCCAAATCGGCAAGGTGCGCCGCGACCCGATGGCAATGCTGCCATTCTGCGGTTACAACATGGGCGAGTACTTCGGCCACTGGCTCGAGATGCGCCGCTACCTCACCCATCTGCCGCGCTTCTTCCATGTGAACTGGTTCCGCAAAGACGAGAATGGGAAATTCCTCTGGCCCGGATTCGGCGAAAACATGCGCGTCATCGACTGGATCGTGAGGCGCTGCAATGGCCATGCCGCCGGACACGAAACCCAAATCGGTTGGACCCCTTCGCTCGAGGATTTCAACATCGAGGGCCTCGAGGGCTTTGGCGAAGAAGGCTTCCACCAAGCCATGGCCTTCAACCGCTCGGAGTGGAAGGCAGAGTTGGTCAGCCAGGCGGAATTTTTCATCGACCTCTACGACCACCTGCCCAAGGAGCTGGTCTTCCAGCGCGAGCTGCTCGCCGCACGGCTGGCGTGAACCCGATATCAGAAGCTGAAATGCAAGCATAACAGATTTGACCACTGATTGAACAGATTACGCAGATGAAGAAAAATCACCAATTCTTCACCTCTTCAAAATCTGTGCAAATCAGTGCCATCAGTGGTCAAAATCATGAACGAAATCTCGCGATTAAATCTACCCTGCGCTCTGCAACAACCAGCCGATCAGTAAAACCTGCGGCGTGGAAATCAGCGGCAAAGCAAGCGCCGCTTTCCATGATTTAGTGGTCTCACGCAGGCTCAGCAATTCGGTGTAATCGGTCGCCGCGCCCGCCATCAGAAACACGAAAGCATTTCCGGGAGCATGCGCGCGATTGAGAATGTCCGCCGCGATCGGCGAAGAACCTTCGGAGCAAACTTCGATCAATGTCGTCGCAAGCAAGGTGAGAAACAATCCGGCGATCGTTGGCCCAAACCATTCGGCGAAGGCCGCCTCGGGCACCAAGGCGCGAATCATGGCGGTCAACACGAAGCCGAACAAAATCCACCGCAACACCATGCGCGAACCAAGCAGTCCTTCGCGCGCAAGTTTCAGGTAATTTGACCAACCCGGCTTGAGCGACACCACCACACCTTTCAAGGCAGGTCCCATGCGATACCCCACAGGCAAGTCCGTCGCATTCGGATTCGCAGGGATTTTCCCAACAGTCACCAATCGATCGACAATCCACCCGGTCACGATTGCCACCAGCATCGAAAGCAAAATGAATGCGAACATCCATTTCCAGCCGATCAATGCCGCAAGGATCAGCGTCAATGAAAGCGAGTTCCATGGACTCGCAATGAGAAAGGCAATGGTCTGACCCAACGAAGCCCCCCGTTTGTACAAGCCCATGCCCACCATCAGGATGCCGTGATTGCAAAGATCGAGCATCACGCCCGCGCCGACCGCGCGAAAAAGGCCCGACACCGTCCCACCTTTGCCAAGCACCGCAGCGACCAGCTCACGCGGAAAACGCCCGATCACCGCCACCGCCACAATGCCAAAAAGCAAGCCCCACCACGCACGGCCGAACAACTCCGCGCAGCCGTGACCATAAGTCATCAACCACTTCGGCGCAGCCGGAAACAGAAAATGCACAGCCACACCGCAAGCAAAGAGAAGCATCGACCCCCACAGCAAATAGTCGGGCTTTTGCCGGCCCGCATCCCCGCAACACGATGACCCAGCCTGTGCTTTGGCAGGCTTTGCCGATCCACTTTTGCAGCACTCAGAATCGCTCATCAGGCCCTTAGCCTAAACCGCCACGAGCTGGTTGTCGAAGCCCTGAATGAGGGGGGATGAACATCCAACATCCAACATCAAAGTGGACGAAAATGAAGAGGGATTGGGGATCGTGGATCGCAGATCGAAGAAGCCGCTTCTTCGATCCACTTTCCACAATCAGCGATCCCATCTTCTCTGCGTTCCTTTGCGACCTTGGCGCCTTGTATGTTCCTTCCGCCTTCCATTTCCAACAACCCGCCGCCCGCGTCTTCCGAGAATGGGTCATTAAACTCGTCGGAGGAAGACACGGGCGGCGGGTTGCATTTTGGTCTCTCGGGGTCAAAGTGCACTTCCGATCCGGGAGGTTCACGGGGCAGCAACCCCGTGAACCACGGAGCCGGACAGACCGATTTGCGTCTTGGGCCTTGAGCCCGTCGCCAAGCATTGGGTCGCCGGTTCCGTTTCCGGATTTAATCTCGAACCACTGACAGAATCATGAATTCGCATTACAAGATTGAGAAAATCCAGACCGAAATCAACCACGTCGGCATCGATGTGTCAAAGCAACATCTAGACGTTTCCATCGCAGGTAGCAAAACCCAGCGTCTCGCCAACACGCAGGCTGGGCTGCGCGTGCTACACCAAAAACTTGGCAGGCTCGCGCATCCCCGCGTCACTTGCGAAGCCACTGGTGGCTACGAGAAGCTCCTCGTTGACTCGATGCTCGATGCAGAAATCGAAGTGTGCGTTGCCGCTCCTGGGCGGGTTCGCTACCTCGCTAACGCTGAAGGTCTGCTTGCAAAAACCGACTCCATTGACGCCGAACTCATTCGTCGATTTGCTGAAAAAATACCGCTGCCACGCCAGATTAAACAGGATCCCGCGGCTCAGAAGCTTCGCCAGATGAGCGATTACCGCCGCATGTTGAGCGAAGATATTGTTAAGACCAGCAACCGTCTCGAACTTGCCCAAGGCTACCTCCGCGAGCAGCTTCAAAGCCAGCTCACGCACCTTCAGGGCCTCATGAAAAAGGTCGAAGCCGACATCAAGGCGCACATTCGCAACTGCGAAGAATTGGCGCATAAGGCAGCCCGCCTCCAAGAGCTCAAAGGGGTGGGCCCGGTTCTGGCGGCCACTCTCCTCGCACATGTTCCCGAGTTGGGCAAAGTCGGAGATAAAACCCTCGCCTGCTTGGTCGGTGTTGCTCCCCATCCCAAGCAAAGCGGCAATTTCAAAGGCAAATCCTCCATTCGCGGCGGCCGCGCCAATGTTCGTCACGTGCTCTACATGGCTGCGGTTACTGCGGCGCGAAGCAATCCGATTTTGGCGGCATTTTATCAACGGCTACGCACCCAGTCTGGCAAAACCGCAAAAGTCGCCCTGGTCGCAGTGATGAGAAAAATGCTCAGCGTTCTCAATAAAATGATCGCTCAGCCAAACTTTTCACTTGCCCATTAACACCACTGCTTGGCGG
>JBIKIR010000083.1:0-3998 GCA_044361475.1 Luteolibacter sp.
GAAGTCCGCTGCAAACCGCCTCAGGTTGCTTTGAAGCTGGAGCTGATAGCGATGACTCAATCCGTCCTGCTTCTTCGCAACGAGGAGTTCCTCGACCACGTCCTTGACCTTCACTCCCAACTTCATGCCGCGGGCTTTCCGGCTGAACTCGTCCACCGCGGTCAACAATGGAAGTCCGTTGAGCAGCTTGTTCGCTCTGACATATTCTTGGACTGCAGTGACCAGCGGGACTCCGGAGGGCATGAGGAGATCGACCACGGTGCGGTAGGCTTCCCGGTCGTGGGGCCGCAGATCGTTCATTTCCTGCCGTCCGCCCTGAATTCGCTGCGCCACGAGTTGGGCCTCCTTTTTGGCGGTGTCCAGATTCGTGAACGAGCGGCGTTCCCGTTTGCCCTCCATATAGAACGAGAGGATGAAGCGCTTTCGGCCGGCGGAGGCGAGTTGATAGATCGGCACCACGGCTGATCCGAACTTCACCGAAGCCACAGGTTTGCCATGCTTGCGCTTCTTGGACTTCCCGCAAACCGCAGGTTCTTGAGTTGTCACCAATTTGTCACCACAGTCATTCATGACCGGGGAAAAGGCGTCAACTTGAGCACCTTTTGTTTTCATAACCCATTGATTATGAAGATGGTGGGCAGAGCTGGATTCGAACCAGCGTAGGCGTTAGCCAGCAGATTTACAGAATCTATAACTCGTTGTATATCAGTCTTTTGCATACATGCAGATGCTTGTTTTTTCCCCGTTTTTCCATTTCCGGCTATCTTTATGGAAGCATGTTTGAGCAACAACAGGAAGGTAATTTGTCACCATTTGTCACTAAGCATCAATGAGTTATGGAAAATATGAGCACACGCAGGAACCATAGTTGACACAGCAACAATGGGCATGGACACGCACCCATCTTCGCCGCGCAACGAAGATCAAGCTAGTGTCAACCTACTGTCTTGATTCGGTGTTGAACAAAGCGCTCGATTTTTTGCAGTCCTGAGCCTTCCAGTTCTTGCACTGGCCATACCTTGCTTAAGTCCAGATGCCACATGGTTTCTGCTTGATCTGCCACTGGGTTCAAAACGATTTCGCGCAACTCTTCCATGAGATCCACGACATCTCGCTGGGAAATTTGTCCGTCAGTTGCACTGGCAAGGAGATCAAGAATGAACTCACGAACGCACAGGATCATGATTTGAACATGGGTCACATCGTTGCGCTCGCTCTGTTCCAGTGTGACGACATTACAGATCTTGGCCTTCAATACCTTGATAGGAGCCAACAGATGTACAACAACATCCCCGATGGTGACCTGAATTGCATCCGCGAGCTCATCACGCTTGAGGCCTTTAACATCACGGAGCACTTCGATTTTTCGGAGGCCATCACCCAGCGATGCTTCAACGTAACCAATTACCGGACTCCTCGGCTCGGAATAAAAAACGGTTCCCTTGGTGATCCGCTTGATGTGTTCCAGAAGATCGCGGTTGCCTGTGATGTCGAGGTCTTTGCTGGTGAAAGGACGATAGCGCTCAAGTTTTCGACCGATGCGTTTGGAATAGTAGATGGCCCATGCGTTTGCGGCTTGCCCGCCGACAACAACTGGCACCGGAAGTCCGGCCTCCACACCGAGAATATCGGAGTAGTCGCCGAGGTCCGTCGGCCGTCTCCTCGCGTCGCTCACTTGGCTCTGCGTTTTTTGATGTAGCCAGCAAGGTCGACGACTTTCATGGTCGATCCGACCGGAATGAATGAATTCGTCTCCTGTAGCTTCCGCGCGGATGTCTTACCCGTCCGCATGGCGCGGAGATTCTGGGCCCGCTCCTTTTGGTGGGCTTTTTGAATTTCGAGAAAACTGACCGTGTTGCGGCTCACAAGTTGAAATTAGCAGACTGTAACGCGGGGTCAAGTCAGAGTCAAAACAGTGCCGGACTCGGCGTGAGGTATGTCGGAAAGGCCGTGCGATCTATCCGATGCCACGAGCTGGTGGCGGACTCGTTAGGCCGGATCCTGCGCCGGATCTCAGATGGCCCCCATCGGGGAATTTTGGCGAAATACGCCGGCTGCTACAACCCACGCCCCATGCGTGGCGGCAACCGCCCATCAAAGCATTCGTGGGGAGCTGCCATCGACTTGGACCCCGACCACAACGGCCTCAAGACATCATGGCCCGTCGCTGCCACCATGCCGATCGAGGTGATGGAGGAATTTGCCCGCGAAGGCTGGATCGGGCTCGGCTGGCAGATCGGCCGCGATTCCATGCACTTTCAGCCGACGCGGTGAGGTGACTCCGGCCCCAGTCGCATGGGAGCCAAGTCACCAAGCAAGCTGGAGGCACAATTCGAATTCCGCTGGAGACCTCTTAAAGATGCGCTGAAAAATAAAAATATGGACGAAATTTGTCTTTTTATGCATACAATAGCACATGGCAAGCGAGGATAAACGGGTTGCTGACCTCATCGACGATTACCAGCGTCAGGGGCTATACGGCTTTGAGCGAGCGAAACTGGAAACATCCCTGTCCTCCTCCAGCGCGGCGGTTGGCAAGGCCTTGGCTCGACTCGCAGAAAAGGGTCGAGTCAAGCGCCTCCGCAAAGGATTCTACTCCGTTGTTCCCATTGAATATGCTGCACAGGGACTTCCACCCTCAGATTGGTATCTCGACGCTTTCATGCGCTCCTTGAAGTTGCCCTACTACATCGGCCTGCTCAGCGCCGCCGCTTTGCACGGAGCCGCCCACCAGCAGGTCCAGCAGCTTCAGCTCGTCGTTCCACGACAGGAACGGCATCTCGAATTGCCAGGCATTTCGATCCGCTTTTTCCGGAAACGAGATTTCGCATCTGCTCAGCTACAGTCTCGCAAAGGCCATTCCGGCATGCTTCCCGTATCCACTCCGGAAGCGACTGCTTTAGATCTAGTTCGCTATGCCCGCCACATCGGCGGACTGGATGCGGCCCTCACCGTCCTCACCGAACTCGCGGAAACCATGGATCCGGCAAAACTTGCCGCCGCTTCGGCCTTGGAATCTCAAACATCACAAATCCAACGGCTTGGTTGGCTCCTAGACCACCTCGGCCAAAGCTCTCTGGCGGATGCCCTGCATGCCGCACTTCCGTCTCTCAAGCCTTTGTCGCGCGCTGCCCTGGATCCTGGAGTCCCACGCACCGGTCCCATCACCGGGAACCGCTGGCGAATTATGGAAAATGCCCAGCCGGAAACCGACCTATGATCGCACCCGCCTACATTACCGAATGGTCGCAGCAGTGCCCATGGATCTCGCCAGCTCAAGTGGAGCAGGACCTCGTTCTTTCCCGCGGCTTGGTGGAAATCTACTCCGACCCGATCCTGAGAGAGCGCCTGCTTTTTCGCGGTGGTACCGCCCTCCACAAAATCGTCCTCCAACCCGCCGCCCGTTACTCCGAAGATCTCGATTTCGTCCAACTTCGTGAGGAACCCATCGGCAACACCCTCGACCTACTTCGGCAGAGGTTGAATCCGTGGCTTGGCGAACCCAAGAGCGATATCGGTCCCCGCGGCGCCACCCTCACCTACCGTTTTGAATCCGAGCTGCCGCCCGTCATTCGGCTCCGTCTGAAAATCGAAATCAATACGCGGGAGCATCTTTGCCTTCTACCCATTCAGCAGACGCAGTTCGCGGTCGACTCCCGCTGGTTTTCCGGTGAAGCATCGCTACCCATCTACTCCACCACCGAACTCCTAGGCACCAAACTCTGCGCCCTTTACCAACGCCGCAAAGGTCGTGACCTCTTCGATCTCTGGCAGGCCCGACAAGCAGGCGTGCTGGACGCACCAGCCGTCGCCGATATCTTCGCCCACTACATGAGGTCTGAAAACAATCCCGTCTCCGCCGCCGAATTCACTAAGCTGGACCCCGAAAATCGGGCCAGTGGTTAAGCTATGATTGTGGTGTGTGGGTGCGGACTTTAAACCGTACCAGACACACACAACATGAAAGGCAAACGCAGAAGACATGACCCCGAATTCAA
>JBIKIR010000015.1:0-47887 GCA_044361475.1 Luteolibacter sp.
GCGCCTCGTTGCGGAAGGTGCGGAAGGTCAGGTCCTTGGTGCGGTAGCCATTGATGCCCGCCGCCGCCCGCTGGCGGAAAGACTCGCGGTCGGCCAGCACGTTTTGGCCTTCCACCAGCACGTTGCGTAGCGCCTCGTTGCTGCGCTGATAGTGGGTGGCCAGTTGCGCCACTTCGAAGTGTGCCGAGAGCAGCTCGCGGTAGAGTAGCTCGAACTCATAGATTCTCTGCTTCTCCTCGTAGCTGTAGCCCTCGGCCTCAATTTCTGCCTCGTAGTTGAGAAAGATTTGCTCAATATCCTTTTCCAAAGACTTGGCAGATCCTGAAGAATATAATGCCATCGCTTGAAACACATTATAACCGACCAAACTTGCAGCCCGAACAACTCCACGCGCACCAGAGGTAACATCGGAGGCAAATCCAAGCACTGTCGGAAAAAATTCCTTCACGGCAAGTGCTGTTTCCAGCACCATTTCAGCTGATGTCGAAAATGATTCGGCACGCCCCTCAAGAGCCGCTTGTTTCGCGACTAAATCAACATAGGTTTTACTCGTATCGGTCCGATTTTTATTGATATTCTGGTGAAGCTTTTCCAGCTCCCCAATGAGCTCGAACTCGCGCTTGAGGCGGGTGTTGAGCACCTGCAGCTTTTGGTTACTTTCCAGAAAGCTCACCTGCGCCTGATAGGAGTCTAGCAGCGCCTGCTGGATGCGGCCGACTTGGGCACGCTGGCCGCTCGTGGCGCCAAACCGCTCGATGGACCACAGCAGGTTTTTGTTCGGCTGCACCGTTAACGTCTTATTTACCGAGTTGCTCGGAGTGATCCCATCGAGGGTGATGTCGGTGATCGAGTCGCCGCTGAAATCCGCAATGTCAGTGGGCACCTTGATGTTGAGGGTGACCGCACTTGAAGTCTCCACCAGATCGCTCGGGCGATCCACGACGTAGAAGTTGTATAGGTCCGGCCCCGCGTAGTCTTGGGCGTAGGTTTTGCCCGCGCCGATGTCCCCGCTGTAAGGCGAGCCAAAAAGGTCGGTGAGCCGGCGGACAAAAGCTTCCTCTTGATCGACATAGGCGGTGGTCGAATCGCTGATCTGGTTCTCTTGGTTGCGCAGCAAACGCGACATCCGGGCCGCTTGGTTGAAGGCGCCCTTGGCGTTCAAGGTCGCCCTCAGCGCGCGTCCATAGATCTGCTCGAAGTGGCTCTTGCCAGCTTTCAGCTCCGTCGGCGAGATATCAAAGGCGATCGCTCCCGGGCTCAAGCCCAGCGGATTGAGGTGGGCGTTGGCGCTGTCGATCGTGGCTTGGAAGTCGTTGCCCGCACTGGCGAGTTGGTTGAGCTCCGGCACGGTGGTGCGGTCGATGACCTGCACGCCGCTGTGGTTCGGATTGGTGTCCTCGTCGGGCAGCAGGGTGTTGGCTGAGACCCAGTTGATGTAACTGCCCTGCGCGCTGCGTGAGACCCATTCGTCGAGCGCCTGGTGGCGGGTCACGCCGGTGCGTGAGTTGACCTTGCCGTCACGGAACTGGCTCCAGCCGCTGGCCGGATCGTCCTTGTAGTTCTGGCGATGCACCAGCGCCACGATCTGGCGGGCACTACTGGCGGCATTGGCTGCCGCCGCAGCGAATTTCCGCTCGTCCTTATAGTCGATCTGCACCGACTTGCCGAGCACCGTGACGTCCTCTGCCGAGGTCTGCCAGGTGAAGTAGGGGTGTGCCAGCAGTTTGTAATACCCTTTCAAAGCGGTCAGGTAGTGGCCGTAGGCATCGCCGTGGCCCTGCGGGAACATCCGCTGGGCGTCCGCCGCATCGACCACGCCGTTGGCAGTGCTGCTGCCGGTTTTTTCTTTGATGTTGTAGTTGGTGGCGTAGAGCACCTCGCCGCTGTTGATGCCGCGGGTGTAGTTCCACCACAGGCGGTTGTAGGCCGGAGTTGTGCCCACGCCCGGATTCACCGAATCATCGCGGCCCTTGAGCAGCGCCAGTTCCTCATCGAGCGAACTGGCCACTTGGCCTTCGAAGGAGAAGCGGCTCGTGTTGACCTCGGTGACCGTCGTCTGGTCGTCGATCGAGATCGTCGGATTCGCCGCGTCGGCGTAGGCCTCGTTGCCGAGGATGGTGTAAAGATCGTTCAAATAACCCGCGGCCAGGATCAGCCCGTTGTTCGCCGAAGCGAAGTCGATGCCTGAGCCGATGGTAAAATTCTTACCGCGGTTGAGCACGGTCTCATAAATCTCGATCAAGCCGACATCGTTGATGTTGTTCAAATTCAGCGCGATGTCGCCCTCCCAGCGTTTGCCGGCCTGGGTGAGCATCGAGACATCGGTATTGATCTCGCTGTTGTAGAGATCGCTCATCCGTTGGTTGAAGGGCGTGATCTTGGCGAGGACGCGCTTGATCCAGCCCTCGACTAAGGCAGGCGATGTCCAGCCGGACCAACCCGCATCGTCCGCTTGACCATCGACCTTGAGGCGATAGTTCATCGTGAAATACGTGTCGCCCATCAGCACCGCCGGTGAACTGATCGTGGCCGATGGCGAGCCACCGACGAGGATGGAGCCGGGCAAGTTACCACTGGGTTTGAGCCAAGTGCTGGTGCTCGCCGCGGTGTTGATGTTGCCGGAAGTGATCGTCGGGTTGGTGCCGTTGGTGGGGAAACCGTAGCGCCACTGGAATTCATACAGCTCTGGATTGCCGGCATAGTCGCCGCTGTGGCGCAGGGTCACCTGCTCGTCGAGCGGATTACTCGCTGCCAATACCTTGAGATCGCCTTTGTAGAGAGCGGGATCGACCTTGATGATCTGCATCGCCACCGTGTTGCCCGAATCGGTGAAGGCCTCGCCGTTTTCAAACACCAAGGTCACGTAGCCGGTGCCCTTGCCCGTCGCGGTCAAGGCATAGCTGTCCACTGCCGTGTCGCGATCACGGATGTCTGCAAGTGTCGATTTGTCGATCGTGCGGCCATCCTTGGCTGGGTCGACCACATAACTGCCGGGCACCGTCGTGCTCTCGCTGAAGGTTTCCAACTGCGTGCTTAGTGCGTTGATCGCAGTATCCCACTTGCTCTTGTAAGCAGTGTCGCTGCTGGGGCAGAGGGCTTGTAATTCCGCCAGATCCGCCGTGCCGAGCACATTCAAATTGAGGTAATCCTCACCGGCGGTTTCATCAATGAACTCGCCTTTGAAAATCAGTCCACCCTTGGTTCCCAGAGTGGCGTCGTAATAGAAACGCTGCTGCAAGCCCGGCGAGAGCTTCTGGAAATACGTCTTGCCGGCATAGTCGCTGGTCAGCACGGAAGGCGGCAGTTTGTCGAGTGCGCCCGCAGACAGAAGGTGTTTTTTAGCGCGGGTCGGGTCGTGCAGGGTCACACTGTTGGTCGTGTTCCCGGTATTCGCGACCGACTGTTGGTAAATCACTTCGGCACTCGTCGCACCGCGGACTTGTGGCAATTGACCAGCGATGGCGCTGGCTTTGGGCAAAGTCAGGGTTTCTGCGGTTTGGAGCACCGGCACAATCTTGCGCATCGCGACCGGCAAGGTCGGATCATCCGGCCACTTCGGCTGATAGGCCAGAGTGACGGGCACGTCGCTGCCGCTGACGGTCTCCGCGACGAACGGCATCACCGTGCCGACCGGGCGTTGATTGGCGAAGGTACGGCTTGGCTCAAAGAAGCCGGGCAGCGAGTTGTAGTAAAACTTCATGCCGAAGCTGACCGGCGGCGCGATCCGGATCTCCGGCGCGGCGGTGTAGCCTGTGCCCGCGCTGGTCACGGTGATCGCGGTCACGCAGAAGCCCGTGGTATTGCCACTTCCCGTTGGGGCCGTGCCCGCAGCCAGCTCGGTGCCACCGGAGAAGGTAATCGTCGGTGCGGTGGTGTAGCCTGTTCCCGCAGCAGTCATATCAATGCCTGTCACGAGGCCATTGCTGAGCAGCGCCGTGGCTGTCGCCCCGCTGCCGCCGCCACCGCTGATGGTGACAGTAGGAGCCACCGAATAGGTCTTGTTGCCGCTGGCGATCGTGAAGCTGGCGGCACTGAGCCCGCCGAGTGTTGCTGTGGCCGTGGCCGTCGTTCCGCTGGTCGGAGGCGCGACGCTGACCGCAGGCGCGGTAGCGTAACCTGCGCCTTTGAGTGAAACGGTGATGCTGCTCACGCCGCCGCTGGTCACATTGGCCGTGGCGCTGGCGCTGGTCTTGGCATGAGCGCCGCGGTAGGTCCAGTCGTAGCCTTGGCGGTCCTGGAAGGTGAAGGTGCCGTAACTCGTAGGCGCGTTGAGCCCGCTGGCCGGATCGGGCACGCCGGTGACTTCGTAGTTTAGCACATTGCCAGCGCTATCGAGTGGCAGCGGCAGCGCAAACAGCGGTCCCGGCGGCTGGGCCTTGGTTCCGGCGATGGCGTCGTAGGCCAGCGGATAGGCGAAGGTCTCCCGCAAAACTTGATAGACATCCATGCTCGGCCGGCGGTCGGTAGGATGGGTGTAGGCCAATAGCACAAACGCCTCCGAGGTGGTCGTGGGATCGTTCAAATCGTTGCGCAGGGCGTAGGCGCTCTTGCCGAGCAGGAGAGCGTGTTCCTCATTGGGATTGTAGCCGGGCTTCGTCGCATCGTTTTGATAATACACGCTGCCCGCCTGCTGAGAGGGCCCGAGATCGCCGGTGCCGATGCCGGAGGCGATCACGATCTGCGGTTTTGCCGTTGGATAAACCACCGTGTAGTGGCCGACCTTGGACGGCAGGAAGAACGGAGTAAACTTCGCGCTGGGAGGCGCCACTTCCTTGAACCACCAGACCGTGAGCTGATTGCGGCCGGGCAAGGCGTTCACCGGAATGATCGCCCCTGCCGCCGCAGCGCCCACGCCCTTGACGAAGGGATCGACGTAAGCTGCGGGATAATAGTTGTCTCCACTGGCAATGTAACCGGCCTTGGAATAACCATCAGGCGGCTCGATGCGGTCGCCCACATTTACTGTCATCGTCAAATCCCTCACGCCGTCGGCGTTGGTATCGTTGATCGTGCTCACTGCTGGCGCACCATTCAGGGGGCCATCGCCGTCGGGATCTGCCACCGCTGCGCTGCCGAGTTTGGATTCCGATTGAATGTAGAGCGGCACATACCAGGGCGTGCCGTCTGCGAGAAATTTCAGCAAGGTCCGGCTGGTCTGGTCGCTGGAAGCGCTAAAGTCCGCCAGCAAGCGCTGGCTCTCGACGCCGATGCTCACTTCGGTTTCGGCCGGATCGTCCTGGAAGATGACCTGCGGCAGGTGGGCGGCGTCAAACTGCGGGCCGGTGGCGAGGCCGCTGCCGGTGTTCGTTACCGTGACCGGTTCATAGGCGGAGAGCGAGGCCGGCCAGAGCTGGAGGTATTTGCGCAGGTATTTGGGCCACTGAATCGACAGGTTTGGTGCCGTGGTCCCAGTAAAGATTCCCGCGTCTTTGGCATCCAGCCAGTAGATCTGGACCTTGTCCGGGTTGTCATTTTCGCGCTCGGCGTGATAGACGAGTTGACCGTTGGCGAGAGCGGTGGTCCCGTAGAGCGGCTTGCCACCGGCTTGCGCGCTGTTGAGCGCGATCGATGGAACCAGATCCAGGTCGCCTGCCGCCGGAGTGGACTGCCACGGCTGGAGTTGCTGGCCGAGCGGAACCTCGATGTTGAGCGGCTCGGCATCGCGTTTGGCGGTCACTATGTCGGCGCCGAGGAACTGGCGGTTGCCGGTGCCCGCGATCTCCGCACCGAGGTATTCCACAAACACGCTGCCTTCGAGATTGTAGGCGTGCAGGGCCGCCGTGCCGATGGTATTGTCAAACCACAGCGTGCGGCGTTCGCTCGGGAGTGAATTGCCTTCGTCATTACTGGGGTTATAGCCCACCGGCACATATTCGGCCGCGACATGGCTGGGCATGAAACTGTTGTAAACCACATTGGCCGCCACGATCCGCCCCGCCGGGATGGTCACCAGCGGCCCTTTGAATGACTTCTCCGTCCAATAGATCGGCCGCGGCGCCACGCTCGGCGACGAGGTGACGGAAAACACCTCCGTCTTGAACTTGTAGGTCGGCGTGGACTCGCCCGCAGCACTGGTGTCCGGCAGGCTCGACACCCAAGTCACCGACACCCGTCCCGGTTGGGTCGCGAACACCTTGCCCGCGTGCGGGCTGTAATAATACGGCAGCGGTGCCGAGAATTCCTTCGTCGTCGCGCTGCTGATCGTTTCGCTCGGTTTCCCGCGCAGAGTCAGGGTAAGCCCGTTGACGATGTCCACCCGCTGGCCGAGCAGGGTCGCGCCGCTGCCCAACCCGGTGGGCACAGAGGCCACGGTCACCACATTGCTCGACGGCGAGCAAGCGGTCACACTCACACTACCCGCCGCCACCAGCGGTTGGGTCGCACCATTGAGGTTGACCAGGTAGTTGTTGGTAAACACTTCGCCCGGTTTCACCGGTTCGGCGCGCCAATAGCTGGCCGCCGTGATGGCTCCGCTCCAGTTCACCTGCGGGCGCTCGATCTCATCGCCGAAGGCATAGCGTGGCACGCCGGAAGCGAAGGAGCCGCCAAAGCTGGCGCGCGCCACAATCGCGGTCACGACGGGCGCCGCGGGAATGGTCCTGTCGAGCGCCCTCGGGTAGCGCCCGGCGGTGATACCCAGAACCGGGCTCGTCGTCAGGGCCGCATTGACCGGACCCGCGGTGGCGGAGGTCGCGCCCAGGCCAGCAAACTGCGGCGTGGTGGCCCCGCTCCCCGTGGGGATGGTAGGCGCCGCGATCGTGACGGTGGGCGGTGCGCCGGCGCTGTAGCCGCTGCCGCCGCTGTCGATGGTAATCGATGTCACCACGCCGCCCGTCAGCACCGCAGTAGCGGTGGCCGTCGTGCCGCTGCCTGGTGGTCCGACCGTGACCATCGGCGCGGCAAGGTAGCCCGAGCCGCCGCCACGCACGGTGATGGCCGAGACCACTCCTCCCGCCGAGACCGTGGCAAAGCCACCCGCACGACGATGATCGAGCACGTTCCTCACGTCGCCCTTGATCTCAAATTGGGCCTGCGCGCACGGCGCCAACAGCATGCCGAGGGTGGCGAAGAGCAGATAAAATCGTGTGTTCATTGCGTGTGGAAGGTCCGGGGTTGGACGGTTAAATGTCCTTTGAAAAAATGAAAATCGGCTGAGGTGCGTCCATCCCAGCGGAAAAAGGCCAACAGGCGCCCCAAGCCGGACAACGCGTCGCTCGGGGCGGGTAACCCACCCACGCCGCGACTCGCCGCCCTCATCCCCACAAAGGGATCAGGCGCAAAATGGGCGATGGGCAGTAGCATGGGCGTGTAGGGAATGCGGAGTTGAGAAAAGCTGAAATGCAGAGTATGGAGAATCGAATGGATGAGATGATTGATTTTGGATATCTGCTCGCTGACTTTTGACTTACTGCTCCCCCAGCTTGATCGAGACGGTCTCGGGCGGACTCGACTTGTTGATCAGTTTCTCGAGGGCGACGAGCCTGGCGTTCTGCGAGGTCACTTCGTCTGCTTGGGCAGTGCTGCGCTTGTCTTGGGCGGCTACCTTGGCTTCCAGCGCAGCGATTTTGGCATCCTTCTCTTTGAGCTGACGGTCCAGCTCTTGGATCGCGCCGATGCCGGTGGTGAAGATCCGGTCGTAATCCACGGCAAGGAAGTCATCCACGCGCCGGCCGTAAACGAAGGCCTTGGCCACCGGCTCCTCGGAAGCCACCGTGAAGGAAGTCGGCGATAACACCGCGAGCACCTCGGTTTCCATCGGGGTCTCATCTCCAAAGATGCGCACCCAATCGCCCACCGCCAGCGCGTGCGGTTTGGCCAGCGTCACGCTGAGGCGTTTTTGCGCGGCATCATAGAGATTCTCCATGGCCGGCAGGTAAATGTCGGGCAGGTAATTGCGCGAGGCACTGACCGCTTCCGGGATGACCTTGCGGACTTCCTGGGCGATGAAGCCTTTGTGCAGCGCGCTGCCGCTGCCGATGCGGTCCTTGAGGCGGTAGTCGGTGACTTTCAACTGGTTGATGAGGTTCAAGTCACCCCGGGCCGACGACCTGTCGACGATGTCCTTGATGCGCCGATCCGACATGGCCACAAAAGCTGTTCCCGCGACGACACCATCGGCGGAGATGCTGGTAAGCCAATTGTCAGCGCTACCCATACCACCGTAACCGTTCGCCATGTAGCCATCCGGATTTCCGATCTGAGGGGACCAGGAACTTTGATTAGTCGTTTTGGCTGAGCCTCCATTGTATAACCGGTAGACCGCGCGGGTCACATGCAGCGGATAGCTAGGCGTTGAGGTGCCGATGCCGATGGAGTCGTCCACGGTCAGTCTGGTCGCCACGCGGGCCGTGCCATTGACATCGAGTTTGTAGGTGGGGTTCGCGGTGCCGATGCCAACGTTGCCGCTGCCTTTGATGCGCATGGTCTCGGTCATCGTAGCCGAAGAGCCGTAGCCGAAGGCGACGTCAGTGGTGGCGTCAGGCGAATGAATCTGCAGAAGACCAGCCTGTATGCCGAAACCATAAGTATTACCCGAAGAACCATACAGTGAGATTTTGTCACCAACTGAACTTCCCATGCTCAACGGAATGCCAGGCGTTGAGGTGCCGATGACGACATTACCGGTCACGGCGGCATTACCGGTCACGGCGGCATTACCGGTCACGGCGGCATTACCGGTCACGGCGGCATTACCGGTCACGGCGGCATTACCGGTCACGGCGGCATTGCCGTTGACGGTAAGTTTGGAACTGGGGTTCGCTTCACCGATGCCGACGTTGCCATTGCCATGGATGCTTATCCACCCACCGGCGCGCCTAGTTGCATCCACGTTCATTCCCAATAACAGCGCGGTGCCGTCCCAACCTGAGTTGGCGGCGGTGCGATAGGCGGAGATCGCCAAACTTATGTTGTTGTTAGGCGAAAGAAATCCGAAGTTACCCAAATTTAGTTCACTGGCCGCGGCGGTCCCCAAAGCTCCAGCATTCGTGAGGAACGAGGTGCTGAGGGTAGAGTCATTGCCAAACAGGGGAGAGCCAATCATCAACTTGGCGGTGGGTGGTATCGTGGTTCCAATACCGACGCTGCCGCTGCTCGTCGCGATATTACCAGCTGTGGCCAAGGATCCGCCCGTGATCGCTCCTGTGGCGGTGATCGCTCCGGTCACCGAGAGCGCGACCGCTGGGCTGGCGGTGCCGATGCCGACGTTGCCGCCGCTGGGGTTGAGCAGTAGATTCTGCACGCCGGTGCCTTCTTTGAAAGATTGGATGAAGCCAGTGCCGGTGCCGGTGCTATCGACGCCGATGCGCAGGCGCTCGGTAGTGTCGTCGGCAGTCAGCAGCAACTGCGGGGTGGAAGTGCCGGTGCCGGCTGCGGAGATAGTGAAGCGCGACGGAGGGTTGGTATTGCCGATGCCGACATTGCCGGAGTCGAGCGCCGTGAGGGCCGTGCCGCCATTGGAGCCGAGCTGCTCGGCATACCTGGCGCGCAGGGCATAGGCCGAGGAAACGATCTGCTGGCGCGGGGAAACTTCATTGTCCACCGCGACGGTGCCGTCATCGATGGTCACGCCGAGGAAGCGGGTGGCACCAGCGAAGACGCCGAGGTCGTTGATTCTCACTGTCGGCGGACCTTTGGCGGTCTCACTGTAACCCAGCGGCGTGCCTGCCGTGGCGCCACCGGCGCCGACGAGCACGCTGAACTCACCCTCGGCAATGGTCACCACCTGCTGCTCAGAATAAATCAGGTTCGCCGCCAGCGAGTTGGAGGCATGATCCCAGATGCGGAAGGTGACGGTGCGGTTCACCGGCGTGCCGGAGCCCATGACCGTCCCCGAGGAGTTCAAGGCGCGACCCTGATAGCTGATGAAGCCGGGCACCGTGCTGGTGATGGTCTGAGCGTGGGCACTCTGCATCAAGCAGAGGGTGGTGATGAGGATGGCGATCTTTTTCATGGTGGTTCTAAGAGTTAAAGGTCAGAGGTTATCAATTGGATGGGCGGTGTTTTACTTTTCAATTTATCGTGTGAGCGTGCCGATTTCGGAGACGCGGCGGAGGCTGAATGTGCCGGTGACGGTGACGCTGTCCTTGCGTAGGCCGGTGAGGACTTCTGTGTAATTGCCGGCGATGACGCTGCTGCCGTAGCCGGTGGCCGAGACACCCGCCGGAGCGGTGGCGGAGATGGCGAAGGTGACGGCGCGGCCGAGGTCGTAACTTTCCTGGCCGGCTTCTAGCGGGGTGGTGCCGCTCTTGTTGTCGTGATCCGGGTGGTATTGGTGGACGAAGGGGCTGGTGGGATCGTCGAAAGGCGTGGTGATCGTGCAGTTCATGCTGCCGCCCAGTGCCATGGTCCCGCCATCAAGCACCCGGTCGAGCGGCAGGTGCGCCGCGACGATGCGCCGCGCGCTGGCTTTGTCCGCCACGCTGAGCGCGCTTTCCGCGGTGCAGATCCCCGGCTGCGGGGTGGCGCCGGCGAGCTGGCCGAGATACACTTGGGAAAGCACCCGCGCATTTCCCGCATCATCGACATGGACGATGTAGCGCAGGTTGTAAGTCTGGGCGGTGGCGGTGCCGGTGTAGCCCGCGGTTTTGCTTTGCACCCCGCCGACCACCGCATCGCCAATCCACAGCCCGGCGAGCGAGGCCTTGCGCGCCGTGACCGGCAGCAAAATGTCGTAAAGGTTGGCGCTGTCGGTGAGGCGCAGCAGCGAGGCGAAGAAAGCATTGCTGCTACCGGTCATCGCCGCGCGGTCGATGCCGAAGCTCAACTCGACGGCGGCATTGGCACCAACGACCTCGGTGAACTCTGCATCGATCGCCGTCTCGGTCCAGGAAGCCGTGCCGGCATTGAAGACGCGGCGGGTAATAGGAACGGCGGCGGTGATGTCCTCCTGGCCGGTCGGCGCATTGGCCGAGGCGACCGGCGCGATGGTCACGGTGCTGACCGTGGAACTGCGGTTGAGCAAACGCACGGTGATGGTCGAGCCGGTGCGGCCGAAGTCGAGGCCCGAGCCATTGCTGATGCTGATCTCAACCGGCGCGTAAAAATTGCCGACAACTTCCGAATCGAACCAGTAGGCCTGGTTGCGATCCACGCGTTCAGTGGAAGTGGAGAACACCTGCACAGGATTTCCCGGGCCGAGGTCGCCACCGTTGTATTTGTAAATTTTCACATTGGAGGCGATCGCTGCCGGGAAGGTGGCGAAGTAGGAGCCCATCGTCGGATAGAGGCTGCCGGTGAGCTTGCTGGGGAAGCCCATCAAATTGGCGCCGTTGCGCACCCATGTGGCGCTGGGCGGCAGAACCTTTTGGGCGATGATCACGCTGGTGGCAGCGCTGCATTTCACCAGGTAAGCCGTCTGCCCGATCACTTGGCCGAGCGAGCTGGCCGAGCCGTCACTTTTCCACACGCTCCACTCCGATGTGCCCGCGGAGGGAATCATCGGCGTGCTGGTGAACTGCACCTCATTCGGATTCGGATTCCAGCGCCAGACCTCGGTGACTGCGGGATAGGCAGCGAAGAGTTGGGCCGGCGTCGCGTGCGTGGCATCGCCATGAAGGTAAATCGCGTTCCACCCGCTCTTGAGCGTGTAGGTCGTGTTCTGCCACTGCGCGTGTGCGAGCGAGGTGAGCAGCAGCGAACAAAGTGCAATGATCAGTTTTTTCATCGGACGGAGAGGCGGTAGAATTCCTTGGTGGTGGCGCGCGGCGCGGCGTAGGCGGAGACGATGCCGACATCGGTGGCTTGGTGAGCGTTGTTGCCGGTGCCGGGAGCACCCACGGCGAAGGACACCCGCGTCCAAGTCTGCATGTCGAGCGAGCTCTCGATGGTGTAGACCTTGCCGGTGATGGCGTAGTACTCGAAGCGCACGTTCTGCGGCAGCTTTTCCTTGATCGTCAGTCCGAAGCGCTCGGTCGCATCGCCGGCGAAGGTGCCGGCGATGTATTCGAGCAGGTTGCTTTGGCCGTCCTTGTCGAAGTCGCCATCCTTGTCGATGAGCGTGAGGTCCCAATCGCCATTTCCATTGGGATAGTAGCCGGCTTGATAGAGTTGCCAGGCCTCCCAGGTGTCGGGAAGGCCGTCCTTGTCCTTGTCCTCGCCGAGCGTCAAATCGAGCTTCACGCGCTCGCCACCCTTCCCTGCCGTGAGGTTTCCCGAAACTTCGATCGGGTAGAACAGCTGGCCATTCATCGAGACAACGATGCTGAACAAGCCGCCAGTCGCCACGGCCTTGTTGGTGTAAAAAACCGTGCCGCTGCGGGCATGGTCGAGGCGCATGTTGAGTTCGTAGCTCTGGTCGAGGCGCATCGAAGTGATCGGCGTGCGGCCGACCTCGACGCCGCCCTTGAGCAGAATCACCTCCGCGCCATCGGCGGTGATCGTCTGACCCACCTGATTGCGCACCATGCCATAAAGCGTATAGTAAGGAGCCGGCGGGAAGGCCGAGACAGTGCCGCTTAAAAATAGCAAACTGAGGAGTGGCAGCCAATACCGGCACCCACGCAGCGCCTGGAGCACGTTGAGATCAATATACATCACCTCTAAAAAAAAAAAAACCCTCTGAATGTCCAATAAATTTTCAACGAATGGTAACGAATCGGCCATTCCCCCACTTCGAGGCCTGAAAAGGGACAAAGGCTCGGGTTTGGAGCGGGGTAAGAGGCGCATTCAACGCGAAAACAGAATTTGAAACCACGAAACACACGAAATTTCACGAAGGGTGTGGGATTTCATGCCATGCTTGTTTCACCATTTTGAAAAAGCCATAAAATCCCCCAAGGGCTTCTTATTTCGTGTTGTTTCGTGACTTTCGTGGTTCCTTCTTCGGAATTTGGGTTCAACGAAAAGCACCGATAAGGCAGCCCTTTTGGGTCATCAGTTACCAACCATCGGTGCAGCCACCGACCCCCCAATGTTCCCGATCGCGCATTATTTAGGTCATTGATCCAAAAATTGATCAAATATGCTAGATCGGTAACTTTTGTCTTGATCGGCACATGAAACCATTGGATATTCCCGATCAGGAACAATGAAAATCATCGATGCAAAAAGCCTTGGTCAAGCGATACGCGAGCAGAGACGCCGCTTGAAAGTGACCCAGAAGGATTTGGCCATGACCTCGGGCACGGGGTTGCGCTTCATCATTGATTTGGAAAAAGGCAAGCCGACCTGCCAGTTGGGCAAGGCACTGGAGATTGCTCGGGCCTTGGGATTGAACTTGGAGATTTGCGAACCATGAAATCCTTGATGGTTCACATGCATGGCAAGCGGGTCGGCGTGCTAGAGGACGACGCCGGACAACTGGTCTTCCGCTATGACGCAGACTGGTTGACTCAAGCGGATGCATACGCCCTGTCGAAACAGCTTCCGCTGCAATCCGAGCCATTCGATAGCCAGCGCGCGGTCATCTTCTTCGGTGGCTTGTTGCCGGAGGCCGAAGCGCGGGATCAGGTGGCTAGGAATCTGGGCATCAGCGTGAACAACGACTTTGCGATGCTGGAGCGAATCGGTGGCGAATGTGCCGGAGCCATTTCACTGATGTCAGAGGAGGCGATGAATGAAACTCGATCGAATGCCGAAGTGCGCTGGCTGAACGAAGCGGATGCGGCAGAAATCATGACGCTCTTACCGCAACGGCCACTGCTGGCTGGTGAGAAAGGATTGCGACTCTCGCTCGCCGGGGCTCAGGTCAAGCTGCCGGTGGTGATCGACACCAAAGCGGATGGCACCCACCAATTTGGCTTACCATTGGGTGACACCCCAAGCACGCACATCATCAAGCCCGAGCCCGTGCGTTTTCCGGGGCTTAGCGAAAATGAAGCTTGGTGCATGGCACTTGCCCGCCGCATCGGATTGGATGCCGCCGAGGTATGGGCAGAGAACATCGGCAGCGTGCCGTGCCTAATCGCGAAACGATACGATCGTGTGCGAGAGTCGTCGGCCATAGCCACTAAACGCCTGCATCAAGAGGATTTCTGCCAGGCTTTGGGCTATCCATCGTCGCGCAAATATCAGCAGGAGGGCGGCCCCTCATTGCGGGAGTGCTTTCAACTGATCCGCGATTGGTCCACCACGCCGGTGCTGGACATTCGGCACATGTTGGATGCGGTGATCTTTGCGGCGGTGACGGGCAATGCGGATGCACACGCAAAAAACCACTCGTTTCTCTATGCGAAAAAAACCCGCAGGATGGCACCGCTCTACGATCAAGTGTGCACGATGGCATGGCCAGAGCTTTCAAGCGTGCTCTCAATGAAGATCGGTAGCGTTTCGTCGCTGACGGAAGTTTCACCCGAGCATTTCAAACAACTCTGCGGCCAGTCAAAACTCGGTTGGCCGATGGTTCGAGAACGAATCGGCGAGCTTTGTCGCAAGACCCTCGAAACCATTCATGACCGCGAAGCGCTCCCAATATTGCGAAACCCAACGGTCAACAACATCGTCGCACAACGAAGCGATCGAATGCTGGGATTGTTGGAGAAATTCAGCGGCTGATTATCAAACGGGCTCACCCCGTTTCAACCCGGATTCCGAAGAAGGAACCACTAAGGTCACGAAACAGCACGAAATAAGAAGTCCTTGGGGGAGTTTATGGCTTTTCCAAAATGGTGAAACAAGCGTGACATGAAATCTCATGCCTTTCGTGGATTTTCGTGTGTTTCGTGGTTTCAAATTCTGTTTTCGGGTTCAATACTCCTCTTCTTCATCACCCGGCACCGGCGGGATCACATCCTCGCGCATCAACAGGCGCTTGAGGTCGAGATCCGGCAAAAGATCCTCCGCCGTGCTTCTCACGATCGCGACATAGGGCACGATCCGATCAAGCTCGGCAATCGCGCAGTGGACCATCGAGCTGATGATGTCGGAATCGTACCGCTCCCTTTCGAAAAGATTGGTGACGCGAAAAACCAGCATGCCGCGATCGATGTCATATTCGAATCCACCAAGCGTCAGCGGCTTGTTGGCGCGCGCGAGCAACTCAAGCGCCGATGGCAGATGCCCTGCACCAAGCTCCATCGGCACCTCGGAGACGATGCTCAAGGCATTGAGCTCGGGAAATGCCTGCGCGATGAGATCCACCCGCGTGTGGTGCGCCTCAAAGCCGGCACGCAACACATCGCGACCCTCCACCAGTTCGCTATGCCAACCATTGCGGCCAAAGGTTTCTTCAACCACAAGAATCTGACGCGAGTGCGGACGCATGCGCCTCTTATGCATCGGCACCTCGCACGCGGACAATGATTTTCAGCGAACCATCTGCACTTTGCCAACGCTTTGCTCTCAGGCGTTCGGCTGAGGTAAATCATAGACAGACCAAGCAAACCATCACCTGCAGCATCAGGAGGTTGAGGATGCCCGCTAATGCAGTCAGCATGTCTGCGGAGGGGCTTGAATGTTAAGAAGGTCCTATCGCCCTCCCCCGAAGCGTCGTTGCAGCTCGCGCATGCCGAATTCGATCATGGTGGGCCGACCATCGGCAGCGCAGTAGGGCAGCTCGCAGCGGAACAATTCATCAAGCAAGTGACGCGCCTCGTCGAGTGAGGGCGAAACGAAAAGCGAAGCTCTTCGTGCGAGCAACTTTGCCAACCGTTCGAAGGCAAATTTCCCTCCCTGCACCGGACCGTGCAGCAGCTCATCGAGCAATTCGCGGACAAAGCCCAAGGAGTCACCCACACCGAGGCCTTCGGGCAAGGATCTGACCTGCACGGTATTGCCGCCAAACTCTTCGATTTCAATACCGGCCGACGCAAGACTGCTCCGCTCGCGTAAGATCAGATCCATGTCGCGGGGATCCAAGTCCAGCAATACCGGCACCAACAAATGCTGCACCGGCACACCCACCTCACGGTGCTGAAGCATGCCTTCATAAATGATCCGTTCGCGCGCCGCCTTGGGGTCGAACAAGACCAAGCCATCGTTGCTTTCCATCAGCACAAAACGCCGCTGCAAGAGCCCAAGCAAACGAAAGCTTTCGGCCGCATGACCAAGCGCAGGCACCGAGGGCTCATCTGCAGCAAGACTTGCCTCATCCGTTTGCGCCGATGCGAGCAAATCATCGATCATCGTTTGCTCTTCACGCGTCAGCACATTCAAGGGTGCGGGTGCGATGAACGGAACTTCACGCGTCACCGCGGCCGATGCTTGAAAAACCGGCGGCGAAAATTTTGGTGCGCTTGCAACGGGCGTGGCCGCTGTTTGCGATTCGCGCAGCCCTTCGCGCACGCTTTCGGCAATCACCTCGCGCACCTCCACCGGACGATGAAAGCGCACCTCGCGCTTGGCCGGATGCACATTCACATCAACCAGCGACGGCTCGAGCTCGATCCACAACCACGCCGCCGGATGCAACCCATCGGCGACCGCACCGCGAAATCCTTCGGTGAGACCGCGCGAAATCACCACATCCTCCACCGGCCTGCCATTGAGAAACACGCATTGGTGACGCCGACCCTTTCGTGCATGCGCCGATGGCAGCACAAAACCCTCGACCGACACCCCGTTGCCCAACACGCGCGGCAGCGGGATCAACTCCTGCGCCAACTGCGTACCCACCAACTGCCGCACCCGCTCGACCGCTCGCGCCGCCGGTGGCAAATCAAAGACCTCACGATCATCGCGCCGCAAACGAAAGCGCACACCCGGCGCCGCCAAGGCATGCAAGCGCAACTGGTGCTCGATGTGCGCCGACTCGGTGCTCTCGGCCCGCAAAAATTTCCGCCGCGCCGGCATGTTAAAAAACAGCGAACGGGCCTCGATCACCGTTCCCGGCGCACAGCCCGCCTCCCTCACATCGCGCAACTTGCCACCCTCGACGACAAGCTCCGTACCCGCCACCGCATCCCTCTCGCGCGTCACCATCCGAAACCTCGAAACACTCGCAATGCTCGGCACCGCCTCACCGCGAAACCCCAGCGTGCGGATCTCCGCCAAATCCCCCACCGTCCGCAATTTACTCGTCGCATGACGCTCCAACGAAAGCATCGCATCCTCGCGCGACATGCCACAGCCGTCATCGGTCACGCGGATCAATGCCACCCCACCCTGATCGACATCCACCCGAATCTCACCCGCCCCGGCATCGATGCTGTTCTCGACGAGCTCCTTCACCACCGAAGCCGGACGCTCGACGACCTCGCCCGCCGCGACCTGGCTGGCCAGAATGTCGGAAAGCACGCGGATCTTCTGCACCCGCCAAGAGTAGAAATTGAAAGCCCCGCGCAAAGATCAAATCCGCGATCGCGCCGATTTCCCACAAATTTTGTGCTCCCCGCATCGCAGGATTTGCCCTTAGCTCCCGGCCAGCAAGCACATGGCAGGTTTTTTCAAATCCCTCTTCAACAAGATCGCCAACCGCGCGGAAATCGACTGGGACGAACTCGAGGCCGATCTGATCAGCGCCGACCTCGGCATCCACACGAGCACAAAAATCATCGACGAACTTCGCGAGCTCGGACGCGAAATTTCCGCCGATGATGTGGTCGATGCCACCCGCAGGCACATCGCAAAGATGCTGCCCGAGGATTTCCCCGCGCCCACACCAAGAACCGATGGCAAGCCTTTCGTGATCCTCGTCGTCGGCGTGAATGGCACCGGCAAAACCACCTCATCCGCCAAGCTCGCACGCTGGTTGCAATCGCGCGGACACTCGGTCCTGCTCGCCGCTGCCGATACCTTCCGCGCCGCTGCGGTCGAACAACTCCAACGCTGGGGCGATCGACTCGGCATCCCCGTGGTCGCCGGCAACCCGAATGCCGACCCCTCGTCGGTGTGCTTCAACGCGCATCAAAAGGCGATCGCCAACGGCACGCAATTTCTCATCTGCGACACCGCGGGCCGCATCCACACCCGCCACAACCTGATGGAAGAGCTGGGAAAAATCCGCCGCACCATCGCCAAGCAGGACGACAGCGCCCCGCACCTCACACTGCTCGTGGTCGATGCCACCACCGGCAGCAACGCTCTCCAACAAGCGAAAGAATTTCACAAAGCCTGCCCACTCGACGGACTCATCGTCACCAAGCTCGATGGCTCGGGCAAAGGTGGCATCGCGGTGACCATTCACAGCCAGCTCGGTATCCCGCCAAGATTCATCGGCACCGGCGAAGAACCCGAAGCATTCGCGATCTTCGAAAAAGCCTCCTTCGTCCGCGAGGTGCTTTGAAAGAGTAGCTTTTAACCACGAAACCCACGAAATTTCACGAAGGGCCCCCCCTCAAAACCACCCCCGATTTCCTGTTAGAGGCAAGCCGCCTTGACCTCTTCAACTTCGTGCCTTTCGTGAATTTCGTGGTTTCTACAGCAATTTCGCCGATTTCAAGCCCCCAAATTCCGTGCTTGCCAGATAGTTAAGATCTGTTAGTGTTCGCAACATCAACCGGGGATCCCTGGTTGCCAAACAACAACCGAACAACCAAATATGAAAATCGTTAAAATCGCTATCGTTGCCGCTGTCGCATCGCTGTTTGCCGCTTCCTGCTGCCCAAACGCAGCTCCGGCTCCTGCTCCTGCACCGGCTTCCTCGAAGTAATTCGACCCCTTGAAAAAACCCGGCCGCTCCTCCGAGCGGCCGGGTTTTTTTGTGCCCAGATAGCATCATCAAGCCTTCGTGAAAACGATCGACCCGTGATCGAGTTCCGCGCGAACGACGTCACCATCGGCAAATTTCCCATCAAGCACATCGAGGCTCAGCGGGTCGAGCAGCAGATGCTGGATCGCACGCTTGAGCGGTCTAGCCCCATAGACCGGATCATATCCCTGGTTGCCGATGAATTCTTTTGCATCCTCGGTCAGCGCCAGCGCCAATCCCTGCTTGGCCAGGCGCTTGCGCACGCGGTCGAGTTGCAGATCAACAATCGTCGCGATCTCCTCGCGCACGAGCCGATCGAAAATGATGATCTCATCGATGCGATTGAGAAACTCCGGCCGGAAGTGCCCACGCAGCGCTTCATTGACCTTTGCCTCACGCTGCTCGGCATTCTCTTCGTGGAGAATGTACTGTGAGCCGATGTTTGAGGTGAGAATGATCACCGTGTTGCGAAAGTCGACCGTGCGACCCTGACCATCGGTGATGCGGCCGTCATCGAGCACCTGCAGCAATACATTGAACACATCGTGATGCGCCTTTTCCACCTCGTCGAAAAGCACGACCGAGTAAGGCTTGCGCCGCACATGTTCGGAAAGTTGCCCGCCCTCCTCGTAGCCGACATAACCCGGAGGCGCACCGATCAATCGCGCAACGCTGTGCTTCTCCATGTACTCGGACATGTCGATGCGCACCATCGCACCTTCGTCGTCGAATAAAAATTCTGCCAAGGCCTTCGACAGCTCGGTCTTGCCGACACCGGTCGGACCGAGAAACAAAAACGAGCCGATCGGGCGGTTCTCATCCTGCAGTCCGGCACGCGCGCGGCGCACGGCATTCGACACCGCCTTGATCGCACGCTTTTGACCCACCACCCGCGCGCCAAGGCGTTCTTCCATCTGCACGAGCTTTTGCTTTTCGCCTTCCTGCAGGCGGTTGACCGGTATTCCGGTCCACGACGACACCACACGCGCAATGTCTTCTTCGGTGACCTCTTCTTTAAGCATCGCGCCATTCTTCTGCAGCACCGCGAGCTGATCCTTGGCGACCTCGAGCGACTTCATCGCAGCTGGCAAATCGCCGTAAGTGATCTGCGAGGCACGGGTCAAATCGCCGATGCGCTGCGCGCGCTCGGCATCACCCTTGAGAGCTTCGATTTTGCCCTGAGCACTGCGAACCTCATCGATCACCGCCTTTTCATTGCGCCACTGCGCCATCAGGCCCGACGACTGCTCGCGCAGATTCGATTGCTCTTCGACCACCTTGCCCAACCTCGTGGCCGAGGCTTTGTCGGTCTCTTTTTCGAGCGCTTTTTTCTCCATCTCGAGCTGCATGATCTGACGCTCTAGCGCGTCGATCTCGGTCGGCATCGAATCGAGTTCGATCTTGAGCCGCGAGGCTGCTTCGTCGACCAGGTCGACCGCCTTGTCGGGCAGGAATCGATCGGAAATGTAGCGGTCGGACAAGGCCGCCGCTGCCACTAACGCGCCATCCTGAATCCGCACGCCATGGTGCACTTCATAACGCTCTTTAAGCCCGCGCAAAATAGCCACGGTATCCTCGACCGATGGCTCACCCACCATCACCGGTTGGAAGCGCCGCTCGAGCGCGGCATCCTTCTCGATGTGCTTGCGGTATTCATCGAGCGTGGTCGCACCGATGGTGTGTAGCTCGCCCCTCGCAAGTTGCGGCTTAAGCAAATTCGACGCGTCGACCGCCCCCTCGCTCGCACCAGCACCGACAATTGTGTGCAACTCGTCTATGAACAAAATGACCCTCCCCTCGGCCTCGGTCACTTCCTTGAGAAATGCCTTCAAGCGATCCTCGAACTCACCGCGGTACTTTGCGCCCGCAAGCATGCCGCCAAGGTCCATCACGATGATGCGCTTGTTCTTCATCGAGTCCGGCACATCGCCGGAAACAATTCGCCGCGCGAGACCTTCGACAATTGCCGTCTTGCCAACGCCCGGCTCACCGATCAGCACCGGATTGTTCTTCGTTCTGCGTGAAAGCACCTGCAGCACGCGCCGGATCTCATGATCACGGCCGATCACCGGATCAATCTTGCCCGCCCGCGCGCGAGCAGTGAGGTCGGTGCCGTATTTTTCCAGCGTCTGATATTTCCCCTCGGGATTCTCGTCGGTCACTTTTTGCGACCCGCGAACCTCCTTCACCGCATCGCGCGCCTTCTTTTCATCGAGTCCGGCTTCCTTGAGCAATTTGCCTGCAGGCGAGTCCCCCTTCAACGAACCAAGCAAGAAATGCTCAACACTCAAAAACTCATCGCCCAGCGACTCGCGCACTTCATCGGCCGCATCGAGCGTTGCACGAAGCCCAACGCTGATCTGTGGCTGCGTCGATGCCCCTTGCACGCTCGGCTCACGGCCCAACGCGTTGGCAACCGCCGCCTTCAGCGTCGTGGTATCGACTCCGGCCTTCTGTAGGATCGGCACCGCGATGCCACCCTCCTGCTGCAACAAGGCCAGCAGCACATGCGCGCTTTTGAGTTCCGAATGAGCCGATTTCGAAGCAATCCCCTGCGCTGCCTGCAAGGCTTCCTGGAGTTTGCGGGTGATTTTCTCAAGTCCCATGGTTGTATCCTTTGATTCAACCTAGAACAGCAGTCCCTGCCGCGCAACGGGTCAAACGCGGATTTTTTTCAAATCTGTTAGATAAAATGGCGTTGGTAAAAATCAGACGATTTTCAAACGCGCCAAATCCTGCGTGTCGATCAAACCGACGGGTTTTCCAGCCTCATCCAGCACCACGATGTCGTCGATGCGGTTCTCGCCCAGTGTCCGCAGGACCTCAACGGCAAGGGCATCGGCGTTCACCGTGACCGGACTTTTGGTCATCAGTCCTGCCACTAACTTATCGCCAAGCAGCGGATCTGCGCGGAAGCAGCGCGCAAAATCACCATGCGTGAAAATCCCCGCCAAGCAGCCTCGCGAATCAAGAATCAGGCATGCGCCGGCCCGCGCATTCTTCATCGCGTCGAGCGCGGCGAAGACATCCGCATTTTCACTGACGACCGGTAGCTGGGCATCGCAACGCATGATGTCGGAAACCCGCGTCAACAAGGCGCGTCCCAAAGAACCGCCGGGGTGGAATCGTGCAAAGTCATCCTCACTGAAGCCGCGGGCTTCGAGCAGCACCATCGCCAGGGCATCGCCCATTACCAGCATCGCCGTCGATGAGGACGTCGGTGCGAGATTCAATGGGCAGGCCTCGCGTTCGACCGAGGTGTCCAAGGTGAGATCCGCCAGCTGCGCGAGTGTCGAATCGGGCTTGCCAGTGATCGCGACAATGCCGACATCGAAGCGCCGGATGAACGGCATGAGGTCAAGCAGCTCGCGGGTTTCGCCGGAGTAGGAAAGTGCCAGCACCGCATCGCCGTCATTGAGCAAACCAAGATCACCATGCAGCGCGTTTTGCGAATCGAGCACCACAGCGGTGGCCCCGGTCGAATTAAAAGTCGCGGCAATTTTCTGACCAATGTTGCCGGATTTGCCAACACCAACCACGACGATCTTGCCACGGCGGCCGAGGGTTTCTCGCAGCATTTCGACCGCTTGCGGAAAAGCCCCATCGAGGCGATCCGCCATGCGCCGCAATCCATCGACTTCGATGTCGATCACGCATCTTGCCCTCGCCAGTTGGTCCATGCCCCATCACAAACCACGCGCATCCCGCTTGGCAAGCGCGGAGCTCCGCCTTTCCCCTCGCCATGATCGCGTGATCGGTGCAAGTTGATGTCATGAAACCGCCATTTTCTCTGCTGATTGCGGCCCTTCTCTGCATCAAGGCCCCGGCGAGCACGATCTCCGTAGTGCCGATATTCGAGCCACTCAGCCTTCAAGGCATCGATGTGGATGAGGCGGTCTCCGATACCGGCGAATCACTGCAAGCCTGCATCGCTTCGCGGCCGATGGCGATGAGCGGCGATTTTCCTGAGGCCCTCGTCGAGGTCATCCGCAGTCCGCACCTGCTGCCCAGCAACAACGCAAATTACAAAGTTCAGGAGGCCAACCTGCTGGTGCTCTGCAACATCACCATCCATGCAGAAATGACCCCCGATGGCCTCGATACCCGCATCGATATCTCGGAAATCGCCATTCCGCCTGAGGTCGATCTCACTGCACGCCAGATACTCAAGCTCACGATCGGCGCCTTGCGCAAAACCCTCGAGGCCTACCAGCTCCCGCTCAAAAAAACGCTCAATGTGAACCTCGCGATCGTCGGCGCCGACGACGCAAAATCCCACCTGCGCGATCTTGCCACACGTTTCACCCTCGCCCCCGGACCCGCCGCACAATGATCCCTCGGTTTTGCCTTTGCAAGCGACCACCTCATCGCCTTTGATCGCCCAGCCACGCCACGCATGAAATCCACCACCAAAGATCCCCGCCCCTTCAAACGCGCCATCCTCAAACTCAGCGGCGAAGCACTCCGCGAAAAAGGATCGCAGGACAACATCTCGCCGGAAATCGTCGATCGCATCGCACGCGAGATCAAGGAAGCGGTAAGCCTCGGCCTACAACTGGGCATCGTCGTCGGCGGCGGAAATTTCTGGCGCGGTGCCAGCGCCTCGGCACGCGGCATGGATCGCGCCACCGCCGATTATGTCGGCATGCTCGCCACCGTGATGAACGCACTCGCCATCGAAGGCGCGCTCAGCCACCACGGCGTCGAGTGCGTCGTGCAATCGGCCATCGAAATGAAAAATGTCGCCGAGCCATTCATCCGCCGCCGCGCCGAACGCCAACTCGCCGACGGCAAAGTGGTGATCTTCGGCGCCGGCACCGGCAACCCGTTCTTTTCGACCGACACGACCGCCGCACTCCGCGCCAGCGAGATGGGCGCCGATGTGATCCTCAAGGCAACCCAAGTCGACGGCGTTTACGATTGCGACCCGCACAAGAACCCAGCCGCCAACCGCTTCGAGTCGGTCACCTTCCACCAGTGCATTTCACAACGCCTCAATGTGATGGACACCACCGCGTTCAGCCTCTGCATGGACAACCACATTCCGATCATTGTCTTCGACCTCGGCCCGCACGGGAACCTCTCCCACGCGCTGCGCGGTCAACCGATCGGCACACTCGTTCACGGCGAATAAAATTTTCCTCCAATCGAAATCCCCCATTCAACATCCAACATTCAAATCATCATGGACCCGGACACCGCCATCCTCGAAGTCGAAGAAGCCATGCAAAAATGCGTGGATTACCTCACCCATGAATTCGCCGGCGTGCGCACCGGCAAGGCCAGCCCCGCGCTGATCGAAAACCTCGATGTCCATGTCCAAGCCTACGGCGCCGTGAGCAAACTCAAGAGCCTCGCGGTCATCAGCACACCCGAGCCGCGCATGCTCATGGTCCAACCTTTCGACCCCTCGACCACCCGCGACATCGAACGCGCGATCCGCGAATGCAAACTCGGCCTCAACCCCGCCGCCGCCGATCGCTCACTGCGCGTCCCGATCCCCGAACTCTCCGAGGAACGCCGCCGCGACATGGTCAAGCTCATCAAGCAACTCGCCGAGGAAGCCAAGGTCCGCCTCCGCGCCGCCCGCAAGGACGGCATGGACGCCGCCAAAAAAATGAAGGCCAACAACCTCATCACCGAGGACGGACAAAAGGACTTCGAGGAAGAAGTCCAGACCTTCACCAACAAGTACACCAAACGGGTCGACGAACTCGCCGTCGCGAAGGAAGCCGACCTGATGAAGGTGTGAGGCGGAAAGTTCGCAGTAGATTGCTGCGCCATGAATCGTCCGCTGTAGCGCCTTGCTCTTGTTGCGCCAAAAATCAAAATACAAATAATCCGCCATTGACACCCTCCGCCAATGGGGTATCTTGCCCGAGTGATTCTCCAATTTGTCGAGTCCCCGGTTTATTCCGAACAAATCGACGACTTGCTAAGTGTGGAGGATCATCGCCAGTTGCAGCTGTACTTGCTCGAACAACCAGACCGAGGTGACATCATCAAAGGCTCAGGAGGTTTGAGGAAGCTTCGCTGGGCTGGATTAGGAAGAGGCAAGAGAGGCGGAATCCGAGTCATTTATTACCTGTGGCGAGGAGACACCGCTTTCATGCTTTTCGCATACCCGAAGAACCAACAGGAGGATTTGACTCCAAGCCAAGCCAAACTGTTGAAGAACCTAATCGAATCATACACCAATGAATGACAAAGATTTTCAAAAGCTCCTCGAGAGCGTGAAGCAAATGGGATCGATCATGCGCGGACAAAAGATCCCGCACCGCAGAACCGTTTTGAAGACAGTTGATGTCAAGGGATTGCGCGAAAGACTCGGCCTCACCCAGAGTCAATTTTCCGAAATGATTGGAGTGAGCATCAAGACACTTCAGAACTGGGAGCAGGGCAGGCGTGAACCTGAAGGCCCCGCAAAGGCCTTATTACGCGTGGTCGAGAAGGAACCCCAAGCAGTCATGAGTGCACTCCACGCCTAAAACCAAGGCCAACAACCTCATCACCGAAGACGGACAAAAGGACTTCGAGGAAGAAGTCCAGACCTTCACCAACAAGTACACCAAACGGGTCGACGAACTCGCCATCGCGAAGGAAGCCGACCTGATGAAGGTGTGGGGCCCTGCGCAAATTGGCTTACCCGCAATTCCGTCATCAGTAGGATTTTCCACCGATCCAATTTAGACAATTTATATAAATTATGTCTCATTCACGCGGCCTGTAGCCCCGCTCTCGCATCCACCCCATGAGGCTCTCGAGGTAATCGTAGGGATCCTTGCCTTGATCCCTCGCAAGGTCGCATATGATCTTAAGTTGCTCTTTTTCAACACAAAATCCATCAACTTCAAAGGGGAATGCCCCTTCTGGAAAAAAATCATTTTCGCTCATGCAATTCATAAGTTTCGATTCCTCAATACCATACAATTTGTCTATCTATTGTCTATCAAATTTAGATTCAACGACGCGTGGACCATCATTAGGTTTGGTGGGTGATACCCTTTGAGCATTTGAAACGGCGCCTGGCAGGTCTTGGGCGCGACCGGCAATGGCTTTCCGTGCAAACCGGCTACAGCGAAAATACCATTCGCCAGTATTTGGGCCCCAAGGGCAAGCGTACGCCCGAATTTCTGCGCCTCGCCTCGGACGCAATCGAACGCGAAGAAGCCAAAATGCGCTCGCAGGATCCACACGGATCACATTGGCGGACGCTGTTTCAATCCCATGACGAATTCAGCAGGGTGGACCGCGCAAGCCGTATCGTGAGGTTCGAGAGCCTCGAGGATTTTTGCCGACACTCGATCCTCAAGCGAGCCGATGAAATCCTCGCTGCCCGCAAGCGCTCAAGTTATCGCCACGAACCGGAGCTCATGCCCCAAGTCGCCGAGAGCCCAAGGCCGATCAGACGCATGGGCAAGTGAGATGCGCAGCGGCACGCATTAGTTTTACCACTGATTACGGATGGAAGGGAGAAGCATGGCACTTGAAGAGGCCGCTTCTTCATCTTCTGTCATCTGTCTTCGACCAACTGCCCACTTGAAACTTGAAACTCTTCACCCCTCGCGCTGCGAGTGCTCGAGCGCCGCGGCGACGAATCCAGCGAATAGCGGATGCGGGTGATTTGGCTTCGATTGGAATTCCGGGTGAAACTGCGCGCCGATGAAAAACGGATGATCGGGCAGCTCGACAATTTCCACCAAGCCCTCTTCGGCGGATACCGATGAAATGACGAGGCCCTTTTCTTGCAGGCGCTCTTGGTAATCCGAGTTGAACTCGTAGCGATGACGATGGCGCTCTTGGATGCGCTCGGCGTTGCCATAAAGCTGCGCGGCTCGCGTGCCCGCAAAGAGGATCGCTTCGGAGGCTCCCAATCGCATGGTCGCGCCCATGTCCTCGACGCCCTTCTGCTCTTCCTGCAGGCAGATCACCGGATGCGGCGTGGCCTTGTCGAACTCGGTGGAATTCGCCCCCTTGAGCCCGCAGACATTGCGCGCGAATTCGATGGTCGCGATTTGCATGCCGAGACAAATGCCGAAATATGGAATGCGTTTCTCGCGAGCGTACTTCGCCGCCAAAATTTTCCCTTCGGTACCGCGATCACCGAAACCGCCGGGCACCAAAATACCATCGACCAATCCAATGACCTCACGCGCACCCCTGTCCTCGATCTCCTCGGTGTCGACCCGCACGACATGCACCTTGGTGTCGTGATGCGCGCCGGCATGGATCAGCGACTCATAGATCGATTTGTAAGCATCCTGCAGCTCGATGTATTTTCCAGCCACCGCGATGGTGACCTTGTGCTTCGGATGGATCACCCGCTGCACAAAGCGCTCCCAGCTCTCAAGCGCCGGCGATGGCGTGTGGCCAAGGCCGATTTTGTCGACCACAAGGCGGTCGATCTTGTCGCGGCGCAGGTCGAGCGGGCATTCGTAAATCGAATGATCGACATCGCGAAAGGCGACGACATTCTTACGCTCAACATTGCAGAACATCGCGATCTTGCGGCGATTTTCCTCATCGAGGTCGGTCTCGGTGCGGCAAATGATGATGTCCGGCTGAATGCCAATCTCGCGCAGCTTGGCGACCGACTGCTGGGTCGGCTTGGTCTTCGCCTCACCCGCCGCCTTGATGTACGGCAGCAGCGTGACATGGATGAAACAGACATTTTCCTTTCCGACCTCGAGCGCGTACTGCCTCAGCGCTTCGAGGAAAAGCAGACCTTCCATGTCGCCCACGGTGCCGCCGATTTCGGTGATGAGCACATCGACATCCGAATTTTTTTCCGCAACTTCATAGATGCGCGCCTTGATCTCATCGGTGACATGCGGAATGAACTGCACGGTCTTGCCCAAGTACTCGCCGCGCCGCTCTTTGCGGATCACCGAGTCAAAGACCTGACCCGAGGTAAGGTTGTTCATCCGCGACAGCACGCCGGAGGTGAAACGCTCGTAGTGACCAAGGTCGAGGTCGGTCTCCGCGCCATCGTCGAGCACATAGACCTCGCCGTGTTGGTAAGGCGACATGGTGCCGGGATCAACATTGAGATAGGGATCGAATTTCTGCATCAGCACCTTGAGCCCGCGGTGCTCAAGCAGGGTGCCGATGGATGCTGCAGCAAGTCCTTTGCCGAGTGAGGAAACGACGCCGCCGGTGACAAAAATGTATTTCATAAAGTGTGAGGTGCGAATGGATCAGTGAGCGGTTGATGAAAGCATGCGTTCGATTTCCGCGGCTTGTTCGGGGGTGTCCACGCCGGGAGAAGTGTCGCTGGTGTGGAGGACCTTGATCGATGCGCCGTTTTCCAAAGCGCGAAGTTGCTCGAGAGACTCGGCCTGTTCAAGCGGCGATGGCGGCCATGTGACAAAGCGCTCGAGAAAGGACCGGCTGTAAGCGTAGATACCCTTGTGGCGAAGCACCGCAAGACCCGGCACCGCGTTGCGAAAATACGGCAGCGGCGACCGCGAAAAATAAAGCGCGCGACCATCGAGCGCGGTCACGACTTTCACCACATTCGGATCGGCCACCGCCGGGTCGGCCGGATCAAGCGGATTGGCCGCCGTGGCCATGTCGAGAGTCGGATCCGCGAGCATCGCCTGCGCCAACTCATCGATGAGGCCGGGGTCGATCATCGGTTCGTCGCCCTGGATGTTGATGATGTGGCTCGCCTGCGGCACGGATTTGACAGCCTCCGCGATGCGGTCGGTGCCCGTCGGGTGATCCGGCGAAGTCATCACCGCCTTGCCGCCGAAAGCATGCACGGCATCAAAAATCCGCGCGTCATCGGTGGCGACCAAGACCGCATCGAGACGCTCACATTGGCGGCAACGCTCCCATACATGCTGGATCAGAGGCTTACCGGCGATGAGATGGAGCGGCTTGCCGGGGAACCGGGTGGATCCCCAACGCGCGGGAAGAATGCCTAAAACATGGCCGGCGGATGAATTTTTGAGCACGCTGATATGAGGTTGGGCAAAGGTACAACAGCGGGGCTCGTTCGGACAAGAGCGGTTTCGGAAAAATCATGCGGTCGCCGCGATTCATGATTTCTCGCCACACTTGCGCAACTTCGCGGCCCGAATGAGGTTGAATCCTTGAATGGTCGCGTCACTCTGCAGACCTTATTCTATCACCCCCAATCATGGAGCCGACCGCGATGAACCAGCCCGATGACGACGGGTCGCAGGATTTCGCGCTGATGAAACTGATCGCTGGCGGGGATGAGGCCGCATTTCGCGCGCTTCTCGAGCGGCACCAGGACGCAGTGGTCGGCACGGTCGCCAAAATGCTCGGCAGCCCGAGCGATGCGGAGGACATCGCCCAGCAGGTTTTTCTTCGCGTCTGGCAACACGCCAAAAGCTACAGGCCCGATGCCAAATTCACGACCTATCTTTTCACGATCACCCGCAACCTAGTCTTCAACGAAACCCGCCGCCGCAACCGCAAAAAGGAAATCCCCCTCGACATCGGCGACCCGTCAAGCCGCCACCAAGAACCCGGCGACGACCCGCACCGCCAGCCCGATGCCTCTCTGCTCGAAGCCGAACTCCGCATCGCGGTCGACAAAGCCATCGCCTCCCTCCCCGAAACCCAACGCCTCGCCGTGATCCTCCGCCGCTACGAGGACCTCTCCTACGAGGAAATCGCCGAGGTGCTCGAGCTCTCGGTCTCGGCCGTCAAAAGCCAACTCTTCCGAGCCCGCAGCAGCCTGCGTGAGGCTTTGGATGGATATTTAAGTGATTGAAAATCAATCGATTGTGATTTAAAGAGCAGCTTTTTTGCGTTCTTGCCAAGACCCACCTGCCGACCCTAAGCTCTCCCCCCGCCCACCCGCCACGGGTGCCCGCGCGAGACAACCGACAGTTTCACCGCAGTGCGATACCTGGATGCTATCAAACGCTGGCGACTGGCCCAACAAGGCCTTTCGTCCGGCAGAAAAAGACGGATTCATACGGGAAACCCTCTCCTGCAAATTCTCCAGCAAAGCTTCTGGATCCGCTGGTCGCTGTTCGTGGCCTTCGCCCTGATCTCGGCCGTGATGGTTTACAATGCGGCTCCCGCCTCGGCCTTCGCCAATACCCCGGGCATGGGTGCCCTCTATGGTGCGGTCATCGCTTTTGCTGCAGTGGTGATGTTTCAGGTGAGCCTGCAAACCGCCTGCAACTGCAACAGCCGCGTGCTACTCGTTTTCGGCGGAGTCATCTGCCACCTTGCCGTCGTGCGTGTGGTCATGGGCCTCGCCTCATCGGGCCTGATCCCCCGCGAACTCCACCTTTTCGCGATCCCCTTCGCCCTCGCCCCGATGCTGCACGGCATTTTGCTCGGCCGCTCGGTCGGGGCCTTCTCCGCAGTTTTTGTCACACTCATCGGCTGCCTTTTCGCCCCCCAAAGCGAAGCGCTCGCCTACATGATCCTCAGCCTCGTCGCCGGCATCACCAGCGCGCTGCTCGCCAACCGGGTGCGCAAACGCGCGCAGCTGATGCAAATCGGCCTGAATGTCGGAGCGGTCACCCTCGGCCTCGGCCTCTTGCTCGGGCGCCTCGACATCGCCGCCTGCTTCGGGCCGGACCCAATAGGCCACGCCCAAATCCTCGGCATCGGCATTGCAACTGCCATCGGCACCGCCCTCTTCACCGCGATGCTGATCAATGGCCTGCTGCCATTGCTCGAAAGCCTCTTCGCGCTGACAACCGACATCAGCTGGCTGGAACTCAGCGACCTCAACCACAAGCTGCTCCGCCAAATGCAGCTCGAGGCACCCGGCACCTTTCACCACAGCCTCGTGGTCGCCGCACTCGCCGAAGCGGCCGCAGAAAAAATCGGCGCCAACGCCCCGCTCAGCCGTGTCTGCTCGTATTTCCACGATGTCGGCAAACTCGCAAAACCTTCGTACTTCATCGAAAACCAACACGAGGGCACCGAAAATCCGCACGACTCGCTCACACCAACGATGAGCGCCCTCATCATCATCGCCCATGTGAAAGACGGCGTCGACATGGCCGTCAAACACAAGCTCAACCCGCGCATCATCGATGTGATCAAGGAACACCACGCCGGATCAATCGTGAGTTACTTTTATCACAAAGCGCGCAACCAAAAGAAAATCGAGCTCGAAAAAATCGGCCGCAAAATCGAAAACCCCGAGGACTTCAGCGCCATCGACGAAAAGAATTTCCGCTACCCCGGCGACCGGCCCACTACCCGCGAGAGCGGCATCATCTGCATCGCCGATTCGGTCGAAAGTGCCTCACGAACCCTCGTCAAACCCACCCCCGCCCGCATCCGCACACTGATCGACGACATCGTCCGAGCAAAAATCGACGACAAGCAACTCGACCAATGCCCGCTCACATTCAAAGAGATCGTCGCAATCAAGGAAAGCTTCGCATCGACCCTCCGCAGCATGCTCCACAGCCGCATCGATTATCCGAAGGCCGATGATACCCCTTCGGCGGCCGCCAACCGCGCGGAACCGGATCGCGAAAGCGCTCGCATCTCGCGGACGGTGCCTGAACCCCGCCGCCACAAAACATCACGCACGCGGGACTCATTTTCATGACACTCGAGGTAATCATCGGAAACCACCAGGAGGCTGCCGAAATTCCGGAGCAATGGCTCACCGCGCTTGAGGACATCGCACACCAAGCCGCGCACTTGGCATTGGAACACGCCGCAGAAGATGATTCTCCCCTCTCCCACCTTGCCACTCTCGAAGTAGCACTCGTCGATGATGCCACAAGCGATCAAGTTCATCGCGATTTCATGAAGATCGAAGGACCAACCGATGTGATCACATTTCATCACGGTGAAATCGTCATCGGCGCCGAAGTCGCGCTTCGCCAAGCCGAGGAATACGGTGAACCGCTCGCCCGCGAGATCCTCCGCTACTTTGTCCATGGTCTCCTCCACCTGGCCGGGCACGAAGATGCCGAAACCGACGAACGCGAGCGAATGGAAAGCGCGCAGGAAAAAATTGTCACCACGCTCTGGTCGCAGCACCTCGAAGCGAGGCTCGGTCGTTAGAGCAGTTTGCAAATAGGCGGGAGAGAAGGGGCCGCAATATTAGGCAGGGACCTTTCTCCGTAAAGGTCCGTCCGATGAAGCGACGACGATGATGCCGCTTCTTTATTTGATTACGCTCGCAAATTCACCTCAGCAATGCCGCCGATCATTTCGCAAAGGCCTCGCGATGGCGCAGCACCGGCTCCATCGCCGGCTGCGGATGGCACAGGCGCTCGATGAGATCATCCCATGCGGCCCGGCCTTTCAAAATCTCGACTTCGATGCGCAGGAAATAAACCGGCACATCGATCGACCCCGGCCGCGGAAATCTCACCGCGTCTTTCTCGGTCGTCACGATCATCTCCATGTCGCGCTCGACGCAGCGCTGCATGAAACGCTCGACATCCTTGCGCGTGAATCGGTGGTGATCCGAAAAACGCCGCCTAATCTCCACCCGCGCGCCCAATTTTCCCAAGGATTTCTCAAACGCCTCGGGCACCGCGATCGCGCTGATCGCTCCCACCCATTTGTTCTCCAAAAATTCGAGGGGCTGACGCTCCCGCGTGAAAACATTTTCCAAGTGGATCGGCCCGTGCGCGCATTCGATGATCTCCGCCGTGCGATTCCAGCGCCGGATCTCGGCGATGAGTTTTTCATTCGAACTACCATCGCATTTGGTCAGCAAAATAAAACCTGCCCGTTCAAGATTACGCGGCGGCTCGCGCAGCGTTCCGCGCGGCAACATCGCACCCGTACCAAAGGGCGCACTCGAATCGACCAACACCACATCCAAGCCATGGGCGAGATCGAGATACTGCATGCCATCGTCGAGCAACAAAAGATCCGCTCCCAAATGGTCGATCGCAAATCGGCCGCTCTTCACGCGGTTGCGATCGACCAACACCGCGACGCCATCGAGATTGCGCGCCAGCATGAAGGGCTCGTCACCGGCGTATTTGGAATCCAACAGCAAGGAAGTGCCGGTCGATACCACCTTCGGCATCTGATCAAACGGCACATGCCCACCCTTTGAGTTTTGCCAGCGCTGCGGACGATCAAGGCGCTGACTCTTATAACCACGCGACAAGATCGCGACCTTGCGCCCGCGCTCTCGCAATGACCTCGCCAGCAACTCAACCACCGGCGTCTTGCCCGTGCCGCCAACCGTGATGTTGCCAATCGCCACCACCTTGCATCCGAGATGACCCTGCCTTTTCCAACCGCTGCGGTAACGCCACAAACGCAGCTGCACCAGAACCCGGAAGATCCACGAAAATACCCGAAGCACCATCCGCGCGAAAAATGCACGCAAGCCGCGGGCCCTGCCAAAAATGACATCCGCCCCCCACAACTCGAGCTCTTCCAAGGCCTCCTTCATCTCGCCCGTTCACGATGCGCTCGCCACCGACCACCAATCAAGCGCCAAACCCTTTTCCCTCTCCATCACCTACCACCACGGCGAAAAATTTCCGAAAATCCTCTTGCCCGCAAGCCCCCCCAACCTTAAACATCCCGTCCACCCGCAAGGGGCGTTAGCTCAGTTGGTAGAGCACTTGCATGGCATGCAAGGGGTCAGCGGTTCGAATCCGCTACGCTCCACTTTTTTTGCCGAACCTCGGTTGGCGAATTGAGCAAAATGCTCTAAAACCTCGGGTCCAAGCGAAACTCTTTCGGCTTCGACACACGGAGCTTCGCGACATCCTCATGACGCGGGTTGAGCATCAGCGAATGCTCTTCGGCAATGATCACACTCGGTAGCTTCAACGCCAAGGCCCTTCGCGCACGCAACCACTTCGCACCAAAATTTCGCGCAGTCAGCGATGATGGCAATGCCTGCCATCCAGTCGGGAGATCCGCGCGCGAGACTGCTTGGATGAGCTCATCGGGCACCTCGACCTCAATGATCCGCCAGTCGAGTGACATGACTTCGCGCGGTGCATGCACGATGATTTCCAACGCGGCCAGTGCTCTGGACTCAGCCAAATATACCGCATGCAAACCCGGCGGATTCCAGCGTCCACCATGCAGCCACGCACCTTCGCCATTCATGGCGTTGCGTGCCCACTCAGCCTGTACGATGCGATAATAGGTGGCCACAGTCTCAGGAAAAAACACCATGTTCCAAGCGCCCCAGCAAGGCCTCGACCTCGCGCGCGCCAATCTCGGTATCAGCATAGTCGAGCGGGCACTCGCCATGAAAGGCCCTCGCCGGCTCGACCAACCACGAACGCGCGTTGGCATGACCGCCTAGGGCCTCGCTCGCACGCGCAAATATACGCGCATACCGCACCAGCCGATCCGACTCCGCGCGATCCATGTGACCACCCTTCTTACGACGATGCAATGTCGCCCGCGACATGCCCAACAACGCAGCAAGCCGCTCCTCACTCACACCAAGCTGCTCCTGCAGTGCATGAAACTCGCCCATCGCCAAGCCATGGCGCACCCGCTCAATCAAATAAGGCACCTCGGTTTCCCTGACCATCGGGACGATTTCCTCCTCAATTTCGCTGTATTTGATGCCCTTCTTTTTCATAAGACACAATTTATCCCTTCTTATGAAGCACACAAGCATTTTCCCAAAAAAACTCCCGGTTGGCGAACCATCCGGGAGTTTTGCTTGATTTTTAGGGGAAATAACGGCGACCGGTGATCGCCGCTACGGATCAATAACGATAGTGATCGGTCTTGAACGGACCGGTAGGCGACACTCCGATGTAGTCGGCTTGGTCCTTGGTGAGCTGGGTGAGCCTAGCGCCAATCTTGGCGAGGTGCAGTCGGGCCACTTCCTCGTCGAGGTGCTTGGGCAGAACCTTGACTTGGCCAGCCTTGTACGTGTCCTTGTTCTTCCAAAGGTCAATCTGCGCAAGGGTCTGGTTGGTGAAGCTGTTCGACATCACGAAGCTCGGATGCCCGGTGGCGCATCCAAGGTTCACAAGGCGCCCCTCGGCGAGCATGTAAAGGCTGTTGCCGGTCGGGAAGGTGTACTTGTCGACCTGCGGCTTAATGTTGGTGCGCACGACACCCTTGGCGTTGTTGAGAAGGTCGATCTGGATCTCGTTGTCGAAGTGACCGATGTTACAAACGATGGCTTGGTCCTTCATCTTCTCCATGTGCTCAAGGCGGATGATGTCCTTGTTGCCGGTCGTGGTCACATAGATGTCGCCCCAACCAAGCGTATCCTCGATGGTGAGCACTCGGAATCCTTCCATCGCAGCCTGCAAGGCGCAGATCGGATCAACCTCAGTCACCACCACTTGCGCGCCTTGGCCACGGAGTGCTTGCGCACAACCCTTGCCAACATCGCCGTAACCGCAGACGACACCGACCTTGCCGGAAATCATCACATCGGTCGCACGCTTGATGCCGTCGACCAAGGACTCGCGGCAACCGTAGAGGTTGTCGAACTTCGACTTGGTCACCGAGTCATTCACATTGATCGCCGGTACCAGCAGCGTGCCGGCGTTGGCCATTTGATAAAGGCGATGCACACCGGTGGTGGTCTCCTCGGAAACACCCTTCCAGTCGGCAACGATCTTGTGGAAAATGCCGGGCTGCTTGCCCTTGATGTCCTTGAGCAGATCCTTGATCACCTGCTCTTCCTGGCTGCCCGAAGGAGTGCTGATCCAATCGGATCCGTTCTCCATTTCATAGCCCTTGTGAATGAGCAGGGTCGCGTCGCCACCGTCGTCGACGATCAGCTCCGGGCCAAGGCCTTGCGGGTTGACCAATGCCTGCCAGGTGCACCACCAATATTCCTCAAGGGTCTCACCCTTCCATGCGAAAACCGGAATGCCAGCCGCAGCGATCGCAGCCGCAGCATGATCCTGCGTCGAGAAGATGTTGCAAGAAACCCAGCGCACTTCGGCACCGAGATCGACCAGCGTCTCAATAAGAACAGCCGTCTGAATCGTCATGTGCAGCGAACCCATGATGCGCACACCCTGAAGCGGCTTTTCCTTGCCATACTTCTCGCGCGTCGCCATCAGGCCCGGCATCTCATGCTCGGCAATTTCAATCTCCTTGCGTCCGAAATCGGCAAGACCGATGTCGCGTACTTTGTAATCGTTGAAGCTCATTGTTATCGTTTGTTTGGTTAGTTAATGTTTTTGAGAGAGACGGAAGACTTGGAGACAGAAGACAGAAGACTAGAAAAGCCAATTGAAAACCGAATTGATGATTTTTGGGCGTAAGTGTTTGCGCAGCCCTTCGATCATAGATGAAATTTCTTTGACCTCGTTGATCAATGGCCTCGCAGCCTCTTCGGTAAAAAGACCTGCCTTAAAACCAATGTACAACTGGGTTCTGAGCTCTCCTGCAGACCCTTTGGAGAACGACAGAAATCTACGAAACTCACGATCGCTGTCGCGGTCGGCACCCTCTGCGATGTTTGAAGGAATCGAGATGCATGATCTGATCATCTGATCCCTGAGGCCAAACAATCGAACCGGATCCACAAGGTTCAGAACATCCACCGCCAAGCGCGATGAACGTTTCCAAACCTCGAGCTCCTCGAAATTGTGCATCTCTTTTCTTCTGTCTTCTGTCTCAAAGTCTTCTGTCTGTCGGCTTCAGCCGACCGCTTTCTTAAGCGCCGCGACCTTATCCGTGCGCTCCCAAGTGAGATCCTTGTCGTCCTTGCCGAAGTGACCGTAGTTGGTCGACTTGGAATAGATCGGGCGGAGGAGCTTGAGTTGCTTGACGATGTCGGCGGGCTTGAAGGAGAAGACCTTGAGGATGGCCGCGAGGATCTTTTTGTCGGCAACGGTGCCGGTGCCGAAGGTATCGACATGCACGCTGACGGGAAGCGGGTGACCAATGGCGTAGGCAAATTGCACCTCGCACTTGCGGGCAAGCCCGGCGGCCACGATGTTTTTCGCAACCCAGCGGCCCATGTAGGCGGCCGAGCGGTCGACCTTCGATGGGTCCTTGCCGGAAAACGCGCCACCGCCGTGACGGCCCATGCCGCCGTAGGTGTCGACGATGATCTTGCGGCCGGTGAGACCGGAGTCCCCTTGCGGACCACCGATGACGAAGTTGCCTGTCGGGTTGATGAGATACTCGGTCTGCTTGGTGAGCATGTTTTTCGGCAGCACTTTTTTGATGACCTGCTCGATGCAGAATTTTTCGATCTCGGCGTGCTTCACATCGGCCGAGTGCTGAGTGGAAATCACGACATTGACGATGCGGGTCGGACGACCATCGACATACTCGACCGACACCTGCGACTTGGCATCAGGACGCAGCCACTTGACCTTACCGGTCTTACGGATGCGCGTGAGCTCGCGGCCAAGGCGGTGCGCGTACATGATCGGCGCAGGCATGAGCTCAGGCGTTTCATCGCAAGCGTAACCAAACATGATGCCTTGGTCGCCCGCACCTTGCTCGGCAGTCTTTTTGCCGTGTGCCTTCTTGGCATCCACACCCTGCGCGATGTGTTCAGATTGGTTGGTAAGGTAGTTGTTGATGAAGAGCGTGTCGGCGTGGAAGACATCGTCGTCGTTGATGTAACCAATGCCGGCGACGGCGTCGCGGATGACCTTCTCAAGGTTGATCACCGAGCCAACGGGCTTTTTGCCGATCTTTGGAACGGTGATCTCACCACCGACCACGACCATATTGCTCTTCACAAAGGTTTCGCAGGCCACGCGGCTCTTGGGGTCCACGCTTAGGCAGGCGTCGAGAATGGCATCGGAAATCGTGTCGCAAACCTTGTCTGGATGACCTTCGCCAACGGATTCGGAGGAAAAAATGTAGGTGCTCATAGGGATTGTTTATTTTCGTATCGTCAAATCGTGATGCGTTGATACAAACGGGCGCAGATGAAGTCAATGCTCAAATCCCTGAAATTGTTGGCTGACCCCACGCGTCTGCGGATCCTGATGCTGGTCGACGCCGAGGCACTATCGGTGGCGGACCTCCAAGAGATCCTCGGCATGGGCCAGAGTCGGATCTCAACTCAGCTTTCCCAGCTCAAGACTGCCGGACTTGTGAGCGACGAGCGCAGCGGCAAGCACAACATGTATTCGTGCTCGGCCGACCGCAACCTGATGGAATTCGCGCGCCTCGCTGCCGAGGAGGTCGCCGAAGTCGGCCAGGACAAGGCCGCGCTGCGCCACCTGCTCCGCAAACGCAAGGACAGCGCGCGTGCCTACTTCGACGAACTCGCGGGCCGCTTCGGCAAGGACTATGTCCCCGGTCGCTCATGGAAAGCTCTCGCCGAGGCGCTCATCAAGGTGCTCAATTACAAAACCGTCGCCGACCTCGGTGCCGGCGAAGGCACGCTCTCACAACTGCTCGCACAGCGGGCCGACAAAGTCATCGCCGTCGATCTCTCACCAAAGATGGTCGAGTACGGTCAAAAACTCGCCCTCGAAAACGGCCTCTCAAATCTCGAGTACCGCCTCGGCGATCTCGAAGAGCCCCCGATCCGCGAACGCTCGGTCGATCTCGCAATTTTAAGCCAAGCCCTCCATCACGCCGAACACCCGCAGCGCGCAATCGACGCCGCCTACCGCATGCTCAAAGCCGGCGGACGCCTGATCGTGCTCGACCTCGTGCAACACCAATTCGAAGAAGCTCGCGAACTCTATGGCGACCGCTGGCTCGGGTTTCCCGAAGGCACCCTCGCTCGCATGCTCGAACGGGCGGGCTTCGATCAAATCGAAACCATCGTCGCCGACCGCGAACCCGCCCCACCGCATTTCCAAACGCTGCTCGCCATCGGCGTGAAGTAAGCAAACCTCACGAGCGCCTCGGCCGGCGCGACATGCACCAACGCATCAGGCCCATCGGCATCAGCGAAAACACCTGCGCCGCAAGGGTCGTACGCAATCCTGGAAACACCCGCGCGCGACGCCTTTCCAGCGCATCAAAGGCCTCAGCCACGACCCGCTCTTTGGCGACATAAAACAATTCGCGCGATGGCATGCCTTTTTCGTTCTCCCCTCTCCTCGCCACCTCACCAAAACCGGTATGCACCGGCCCAGGACAAAGCGCGAGCACCTCGATGCCATGCTCCTTGAGCTCGATGCGCAAGGCTTCAGAAAAACTCGTCACGCAGGCCTTGGTCGCCGCATACACCGCAAAATCCGGGATCGGCAAAATGCTCGCGAGCGAACTCACATTGATCACTGCCGCCCGCTCTCGCCCGATCATCCCCGGCACCAAGGCATGCGTGAGGTGCACCAAGGCCTCGATGTTCACCCGCAGCATCGCCTGCAACTTTTCCCAATCGGCCGTGTGAAACTCACCGTAATCTCCAAGCCCCGCGTTGTTGACCAACAAGTCAGGCATCAGGCCCTGCTCCATCAGCTCCGCGATCAACGCCGCACGCTGATCCCCGCACGCAAGGTCCGCCACCAACACAATGACCTCGCAGGCAAAATTCTGCCCGATCCGTTGCGCCAGATCCTCCAGCATCTCACCGCGCCGCGCCACCAACACCAAGCGCCCCACGCGTGGTGCGAGCTGCAAGGCAAACTCCTCACCCAAGCCCGATGAAGCCCCGGTCACGACGGCACACGAATAACGCTGCGGATTTTCCATGCCTCATGCCTACGGCAAATATGCCGTAGTGGCAAAGAAGAGTTAGGGCTGATTGTCAAGGTTGGGCGACGTGGCCTCACGGCGCCGACTCTTCAAAGAGATAAACTCACCGCAAAAGCCGCCAATTTAGGTAGCGCGATCTCGCCGAGGCCACTTCTTCATCGTTGCTGGGACATCCTGTCCCAGGCCGTCCTTGGAGCATCCTGCTCCAAGTTGTGAGCAACCTATGAATCCGCAATTTCTTGAAGCAACGAGGTCTCGCCACGATTGCGCGACCTGAAGAAGCCGTTTCTTCCGAGCTTCTCTTGACTCTTGAATCTCCCACGCATTGGGCATTGATGGACCTCTAAAAAGCTGCTACCCATGGCGCTCGACGCATCTTGCCCATCATGGAAGCGGAAACACTCATCGACCACGGCGCACCCGTACGGCAGTTCTCGGTCATGCTGCCCAACCGTGCCGGCGCGCTCGCGGCCTTGGTGAAATTGCTACGCGCATCGGCCATCGAAGTGGTCGGCCTGAGCGTCCAGGACTCACGCGATGCCACGGTCGCCCGCCTTGTGGTTTCGGATCCCGAAACAACCGAGCAGTTGTTCATGGAAAAAGGCATCCCGCACACCAGCTGCGAGTTGGTCGTGATCGCCATGCGCGAGTCTGGCCCAGGCCTGCTGCAATGCCTCGACACACTGATGATCGCCGAAACGAACATCGACTTTGCATACGCACTCATGCCCGGACCCAAAGGCCACTCAATGCTTGCGATGCATGTCGAGGACTACGAGTTCGCAATCGCCATCCTCCACCAAAGCGGCTTCAAGCTCCTCTACCAGGAAGACCTGAGCCGCTGAGGAAATCGTGCAATACTTGAAAAAGTGTTTCGACCACTGATTTTACAGATGAACTGATTGGAGAGAGAAGATCCATTCACAGCTAATTGGCACCCCTAAAAAATCTGTAAATCAGTGAAATCAGTGGTCGCTTCCAAGCATCACCGATGGACTCACCCTCCATTTCGTGCCCTTCGTGAATTTCGTGGTTTCCTCTTCGGGATCCTTTCAAAGCACACCAAAGCGCTTTTCAAGCATGCCGCGCCTGAAGGAGAAAATTCTTTTCAGCTTTGGCTTCACGAAAAGCACATGGCCGATCGCCCCGAATGGCCCGAACGGTAAGCCGTAGTGGACCTTGTCGCGCATCAACACGCCACCGGGAATCGCCTCGAACTCATGCCGGTGATGCCAAAACTTATAGGGCCCAAAGCGCTGCTCATCGATGAAAACACGACCATGCTCGACACACTTGATCTCAGTGATCCAGTTGAGCTTCACCCCCGGTGCGACACCGATGCGATAGGTGATGATCTGACCCTCATACATCCGCTGTTCTGGCTCGCTGGTGATTTCGAATCCAAGCTCCGGCGGGGTGATCGCATTCAAGTTCGCGGGCGATGAGAAAAAATCCCACGCGGCTTCGAGGCTGATCGGTAGGCGTTGCTCTTGCTGCAGGGTGTGGATTTTCATGCGGGGAAATTTTACCGAGCGCCGCTCACTTGCGCCCGAAATGTTTCAGGATCGCTTTCACCAAGCCGGGAATATCATGCGGATTAGCCTCGAACGCCGGTGGCATGCCGTGCTTGCGCAAGGTCGAGCTGGTCACAGGACCGATGCTACCCGCCACACAAGCCTCGGGCCAATCAAGACCGAGCGCGAAGAAATGATCCACAGTCGAGCCGGAGGTGAAAGTGATTAGATCCGCACCCACCTCCGCGAGCTTGGCCTTGGCTCCGGTCGGATCCTCGGTCTCTGGCACCGTGCGATAGGCAATGCACTCATCGACAATCGCGCCCAATGCCGCCAAGCCCTCGCCCACGACTTCGCGCGACTCCTCAGCCTTGACCCACAGCATGGTGAGGTTCTCAACGGATTCTTTTTTGAAGGCATCAATCAAGCCCTCAGCGACAAAGCGCTCGGGAATGAGATCCACCGCAAAGCGATACTCGCGGATCTTTGCCGCCGTGCCGGCACCAATCGCCGCAATCCGCGGATTACCCAAACTACGAGCATCATCGTAGGTCGCAAAAAACGCCTCAAAGAATTTTTCCACACCATTCGGGCTGGTGAAAACCAACCAGTCATACTCATGCGCATGAGTCACCATCTCAGCAAATCCTAGGCGATCTTCGGGCAGCTCAATGCGGATCGTCGGCAGCTCGATCACATCAGCACCAAGATCGCGCAATGCTTTGCTCAATTCACCCGCCTGCTCGCGCGTACGCGTCACGACGATGCGCTTTCCAAACAAGGGGCGCTTTTCGAACCAGTTGATCTTTTCGCGCTCTTTGACGACATCGCCGATCACCGCTACTGCAGGTGATGAGAATTTTTCCGCCTCGGCGATGTCAGCGATGGTCTCAAGCGTGCCAACGATCGTCTTCTGCGAGCCGGTCGTCGCCCACCGCGTCAACGCGATCGGCGTTTGGGCCTCCGCCCCATGCTCAATGAAGGCTCCAGTGATTTCACGCAACCTCGCCACGCCCATCAGAAACACCTTCGTTCCGGGTGCCTTGGCCAACTGCGCGTAATCGATCGAACTGTAGCCTTTCGTCGGATCCTCGTGGCCGGTGAAAATCGTCAGCTGCGTGTTGTGATCGCGATGCGTGACCGGAATGCCCGCGTAGGCGGGTCCGGCAATTGCTGAGCTGATGCCTGGCACGATTTCAAACGGCACACCCGCCGCGGCAAGCTCCGCCGCCTCTTCACCACCGCGGGCAAAAATCATCGGATCCCCACCCTTGAGGCGCACCACCGATTTTCCGGCCTTGGTCTGCTCGACGATCAGCGCGTTGATCTGATCCTGCGGCATGGTGTGATCCTTCGCACGCTTGCCGACATGAATTTTTTGGCAGCCGGGCTTTGTCCACCCGAGTAACTCGGGATTACTAAGGGCATCGTAGACCAACACATCGGCATTTTCGATGCACTCCTTGGCACGAAGCGTCACCAAACCGAGATCACCCGGACCACCGCCCACCAGATAACAAATTCCGGAATTTTTCATTTCAATGATTGGAACAAGGCCCGTGCGACTTCGAGAGGATCGCTGCCACTGGCTTCACCCGACTTCGGCTCGCCGCCTGTTTCAGGAAACACCAAGGCCTTGAGATGAAGGACATCGTCCACCAACGAGGAATACACACCCACCGGCGTGTGGCAACCCGCATCGAGCAAACGCAGGAATTCGCGCTCGGCGCTGATGCGTTGCCAAGTGGCCTCATGGTTGAGGGCGCGGGCAAATTCATAGGTTCGCGCATCACCGGCACGGATCTCGAGCGCGATCGCCCCCTGCCCGGCGGCGGGAAAAAATTCGGATTCAGGCAAGCGCCGCACGCGCAAGCCGGGCATGCCACTCACCGGCTCGGATTCATCAGCGCTCGCTGATTCCGCTTCAAGATAACCCAGCCTCTGCATGCCCGCCTCGGCGAGCAGGATCGCATCGTACACATCGCCATCGGCCAACTTGCGAAGCCGCGTCGGCACATTGCCACGCAGATCGAGAATCACCACATCGGGACGCAAAAACGCCACCTGTTTCGCCCGCCGCACGCTGCTCGTACCCACACGCGCACCCTGCGGCAGCGATGCGATGTCGGATCCATCCTTGCTCACCAGCACATCGCGCACCGCCGCTCGCTCAAGCACCGCCGCCAACTGAAATTTTTCATCCAGCGTGGTCGGCATGTCCTTGAGACTGTGAACCGCGATGTCGATCCCGCCGCTTTCCAACTCGAACTCGAGCTCCTTGATGAATACGCCCTTGTCAAAAACACCCTCGACCTTCGCCACTTCGGCCAAGGCCACATCCGTGCGCCGATCGCCGGTCGTGCGGATGATCCTCCGCTCAACCTGCAAATCCGCAAATACCGCACCCAACAAATCCTCGGTCGCCGATGCCTGCACCAATGCCAACTCACTGCCACGCGTTCCAAGGACGATGGGCGGTGATGAATCTTCGGGCATCTTGGTGTTCTTCGTCATGAAAGACATTTGCCGGCCTTACGCCGTCACCGCTCCACGATCATCGCTGAGGCCGGATTTCTCGAGAAAATAATCATAACCGCCGGTGTACTTGGTCACGGCGCCATTGTTGATGTGCAAGGTGGTCTCTGCCAACGCGCGGATGAAATGCACATCGTGCGAAATGAAGACCAGCGTACCCTCGTAGCCTTTCAAGGCATTGACCAATGAATCGATTGAAAGAATGTCCAAGTGGGTCGTGGGCTCGTCCATCAGCAAGAGGTTGGGCGGATCGACGAGGAACTTGACGAGATTGAGGCGGGATTTTTCACCACCGGAAAGCACGCCACAGCGTTTCTCGACATCGGCACGGCGGAACAGGAAGGTTCCAAGGATCGACCGCGCGTCTTCTTCGCGAAGTGTCGTGCAGGCACCCATCACTTCCTCAAGCACGGTGTTGTTTTCATTCAGCGCCTCGATGCGGTGCTGCGAATAATAGCCGAGCTTGGTCGCGTATCCCGGCTCACGCTTGCCCGCATCGATCGGCAAATTGCCAGCGAGAATCTTGAGCAAGGTCGACTTGCCCGCACCGTTCGGGCCTACGAGCACAATGCGGTCGCCACGCTCAATGGTGAGATCGAGATCCTTGTAAATCCGCTTCTCGCCGTAGGCCTGGCCCACCTTGCTGAGCTCGATGACCTTCTGGTTCGAGCGCGGCGGCTGTGGGAAGGTGAACTTGAACGGCTTGCGCGGCGCACGCGGCTTCTCGATGCGCTCCAGCTTTTCCAAAAACTTGATGCGCGATTGCACCTGCGCGGCCTTCGATCCGACCTGACGGAAACGATCGATGAATTCCTGGTGCTGCTCGATCTCCTTCTGCTGATTCCGATACGCCTGCACCTGTTGCTCGTAGCGCTTCTCGCGCTGATCGAGATACGACGAGTAATTTCCCGTGTAGGAAATGAGCTTGGCCGCGTCGGGGTCGATCTCGACCACCGACTCAATGATCGCATCCATGAAATCGCGGTCGTGCGAAATCATCAAAATCGCGCCGGAATAATTCAAAAGATAACGCTGCAGCCACAGCAGTGACAAAAGGTCGAGGTGGTTGGTCGGCTCGTCGAGCATCAGCAAGTCGGGCTCCATCACCAGCAAACGCGCGAGGTGCGCACGCATCACCCAACCACCGGAATACTCACGCGCGGGCTTGTTGAAATCATCCTGCTTGAAGCCCAGTCCATTGAGGATCTTCTTCGCCTTGGGTTCGAGTTGGTAGCCATTGAGGTGGTTGAACTGATCCTGCGCCTTGGCGAAATCCGGATGCGAAAGGTCACCCTTCGCCTCGTGCTCGCGGATCGTGCGCAAAATCCCGATCATTTCCGGCGTGATGCCCATGGCGATTTCGATGATCGTTTCATCCGTCGGCTCACCCGCCTCCTGCGGCAGGTACCCGGTGATGGCGTACTCGTCGCGCTCGATGGTCCCCTCGTCGGGAGAATCCTCTTCAAGGATCATGCGAAAGAGCGTCGACTTACCGGCCCCGTTGGGACCGACGAGGGCCACGCGTTCACCCCAGTTGATGGACATCTCGGCCTCGCGCAGGAGCGTGCGCCCGCCGAGGTTCTTCGTGAGCTTTTTGATCGTCAGCACGCGAGGGGTGTAGTGCAGCCCCGCCCCTCGGGCAAGCAATTCAATGGGCGGGTGATTTGCTTTTGAACTTTCGGGCGAGCCAACGAACGAAGCGGAGATGAAGAAGAGGCCACCTCTTCATGTGGCTGGGAATTGCAGTCCCAGTCCGTCCTTGGAACATTCTGTTCCAAGTTTTGCAAAGCCAAAGCGCAGGCCTTATCCCCGTGGATGGATCATCTTGATCTACGCTGTCCATGGAGCGTCCCGCTCCATGTTTTGCGCCGCCAATGACTCAGCCACTTCTTCTCTTGTCTCTTGCTTCTTCAAGTCTTCCGTCTTTTTCCCGCCGCGCCGACTCACCACCGCAGGCGCCAAAGCGGGCAAGATGCCCGCGCTCCCTTGAAGAAGTCGATTCTTCGATAACCCTGCATGCAAGAACGGACCTTTCGGGACAAAGGTCCCTGCCGTAAAAGTCGGCGTCGCGAGGCCGCGTCGCCCTACCATTCATTTTGTATGGGAAATTGAATGGTGATAAAATCGTGGCAGCGGTTTTTAACCGCCAAGCCTTTCTTTTTATGATTTTGGCGTGGCGCTTGGAAAGCGCCGCCACATTTGAAGATGCGCGACACAGCCAGCGACACGCTGGCGCTCCCTATGAAGAAGCTGCTTATTCTTCGTCACCCTAATAACCCTTAACGAATAACCTCTAACTCTTCTTCTCCGCGTTCCTTGGCGACCTTTGCGCCTCGGCGGTAAATCTTTCTAAAGAATCGGCGCCGCGAGGCCGCGTCGCCCTACCATTCAACTTGTTTAGCTGGGAAATTGAACAAGCAATTCAATGGACCAGCGATTTGCTTTTAAACTTCCCGGCGAGCCAGCGAACAAAGCGGTATCCGAGCCACCCGCAAAGCACGACAAACACAAGCCCCGCGACCCATCCGAGCACCAGCGTCAGGATGGTCCCAGTCGCGGCGAGACCAGTCTCGGCAGTCGAAACCACAGGATTGGCGATCCCACCTGTTCCCAGAGTGGATGCACCTCTCAGTGCCATGGTCTTGGTTTGAAAAATCGTCGCCGTGCCACCGCCGGCCACAATCGCCAAGGCCCATTGCAGATACGGCGACACATCGTGAATCTGCGACGCGGTGAGAATCGTTCCCGCCGCCACCGCTAAGGGCGCCGCAATCCCGTCGAGCGCGTTATCAAGCCACGGCACATAAAAAGCGACAATCTCGGCCAGCATCGCCACACCGGCAGAAAACGCCACCACCGGCGAACCCAACCATGCCAGCCCATCCGCCAAATCCAAGTGACCAGTCAACGCGGCAATGCTCACCCCAAACACCGGCACGAAAACCCGCATCCCGCAGGTCGCACTCAAGGCAATCCCGCTGATCACACCCAACACAAGTTCGATGGCATTCATGATGATTTGAGTCTCATTTCGCCAAGCCGCCAAAACAAGCGCATTGACCCTAACAGAATAAGCCCCAGCCCCTTTCCGTCGAGGGAATTTGCGCCCCACCCGTTGTGCTTGTATCAAATCCTAGCCGAAATGGCCAAAAATCCCTCAAAATCGCCCATCCCTTGTCACGCTATTCACCTTGACGGGTCGGCCGCCGCATGGGCTTTATGTGCACACATTCGAAACTCCATGCGCACCATCCGTTTCCTCCGCCCCATCGCGCCGCAAGGCATCGGTCGCCTCGCTACCGTCTCACTCGCCTTGATGTTGCTCGCCCAACCAGCCCTCGCACAGGATTTGGAAGGCAAAACAATCTCCAAAGTCACCATCCGTTATCGCGGCGAAAAAACCGTCAACGAAGATGTGCTGCGCAACCAACTGCGCTCGAAAGCCGGTGCTCCCTATCGCGCCGAGAATCTCGATAAGGACATCACCGCGCTCTACGAATCCGGCCTCGTCGACGATGTGCGCTTCCTCGCTGAACCGAGCGGCGATTCGATCAACCTGATCGCCGAAGTCACCACCCGCCCGCTGCGCGGCGGCATCGGCTTCATCGGCAACACGATCTTTTCCGATCAGAAACTCGCCAAGGAAACCAAACTCAAAGGCACCGGCGTGATGAGCGATGCGGAGATCCTCGAAGCCCGCCGCAACATCGAGAAATACTACAAGGGCTACGGCTACCCCGACACCACGGTTTCCCACCGCATCCAGGCGACCGGCCAAAGCGGCCTTGCCGACCTGATCTTCATCATCAACGAAGGCACCAAGAGCGAGATCCGCAAGATCAGCTTCGAAGGCAACAATGCCTTCACCGACCCCGAACTGCGCAAGGAAATGAAGGTGAAGGAAAAAGGCTGGTTCTCATGGCTCACCAAATCAGGCCGCTTCGAGGCCGACCAACTCGACACCGACCTCGACGCGGTGCTCGATTACTACCGCAGCAAGGGCTACCTCCGCGCCAACAGCCCCGGCATGCGCCGCGAACCGGTCAAGGATGGCCGCGTCGACCTGATCATCCCGATCAACGAAGGTGAGAAATACACCGTCGCAGGAGTGGGCTTCGGAAAAATGACAGTGTTCAAACCCGAGGAACTCCAGCCCGCGCTCACCCTCACCGCCGAAAGCCCCTACAACTCCAAGAAGATGCGCGAGGACATCAAGATGATCCGCAGCTACTATGGATCTCGTGGATACGCCGATGCCGCCGTGAGCCCCGACATCCGCGATGCCGGCCCCAACCGCGTCAACATCATCTACCGCATCGACGAAGGCTCTCGTTTCAAAGTCGGCCGCGTCAACATCGCCGGCAACACCAAGACCAAGGACAAGGTCATCCGCCGCGAAATCCCGCTCAAGCCCGGCGACATGTTCAACTCGGTGGAGCTCGAGACCACCAAGGCCCGCCTCGAAGGCCTGCAGTACTTCAGCGAAGTCCAAGCCAACGGCTCACCCGCCGGCAGCGGCTACCGCGACATCGATGTGCTCGTCGAAGAGAAAGCCACCGGCTCGGTCGGCGTCGGCCTTGGCTTCAGCTCTATCGACAGCGTCGTCGGCTTCCTGACCCTCGAGCAATCGAACTTCGACCTCTTCAACCCATGGAACTTCACCGGCGGCGGTCAACGCTTCGCCACCAACCTGCGCCTCGGTTCGAAGCGCTCGGAA
>JBIKIR010000016.1:0-47736 GCA_044361475.1 Luteolibacter sp.
CGCCAATGGTAGTGGGACGATAGGTCCTGTGAGAGTAGGTCGTCGCCAGGTATATGCCCGGCACTTTGCAACATTCGCAAAGTGCCGGGCTCTTTTTTTGCCTTTATGATTGGGGAAATCGTAAGCAGCGACGCATGGAACATTTTTCCGTGCTTCGCGCTTGTGCCAGAGGCGTAGGGCTGATTACAACCAATCCATGACGCGCCCCCAGATCGAACGCTGTATCAAGATTTTCATCGTCGCCCTTATTGCGACCTTTGTGTGGACGGTCACCAAGGTGCTTGAGATGCTTGGCGTGATGTGAGGAAGGTGGCGTTGCGCGCGATCACTTCCAATTCACTTCAACTTCGACGAGCTTGCCGGTCTTGTCTTTGTATTTGAGGTGGCCGTGTTGCACGGCGTATTCGTGCACGCAGCGAGTGACTTTCACATCGTATGAGCAGTATTCCGCGATTTTACGCAGTGGTGCGAAATCGCCGGTTTTTTTGTGTTCCTGCCACCAGCGGAGGGCATCGAGGCCGTCGCCTGATTTGCCCGTACCGAGAGTGGCCGAGGCGACCGAGTCGAGCTTGAGGCGGAAGCCGACGATTTTTTCGAGTTCGACCATCATGTCGAGGTTGATGGTTTGTTCGGCGAGCGTGTGGAAGACATGAGCTTGGAGAACCGGGTAATCGAAGTAGAGATGATTCCAGCCGACCACCAGATCTGCGCGGACGAGTTCGTCGGCCAAGCGGTCTAGTTCGCGGTCATTATAGATCTCGTAGGCGTTGGTAGCGGTGCTGTAAGTGACAGCGACCGAGATGCCCATTTTGTCCTTATGCGAAGAGCCCCCTACATCATTGAAGCTGCGTTGGGTTTCCAGGTCGAAATATACGATGTTCCTCGCGGGCACGGGCTCTTGATAGAGCTTGCGGTGAAGGACGGCAAGCAATTGCCTGACATGTGCGGTTGTTGCTTGACCCCGGGCCTATGGCTGGGCAGTGTCGCGCCCCGCCGCGGTGATCAGACAAATCCGCCGCGCACAATCCAACCACCCTACAACCTGCCATGGCTGCGAAAATCTATACCACCAAGGATGCGCCGATCGCTCCGCTTAAGAAGAAAACCCTCGCCGTGATCGGCTTCGGCTCGCAAGGCCACGCCCACGCGTTGAACCTCAAGGACAGCGGACTCAATGTCATCATCGGCCTTTACAAGAAATCGAAGTCCCGCGAGGTGGCCAAGAAGCTTGGTTTCAAAGTCATGGACACGGCCGATGCCGTGAAAGCTGCAGATGTGATTTTTGTTGCGACTCCCGACACCGTCATTCCGGCAGTGTACGAAAAGGACATCGCGCCGAACCTCACCAAGGGCAAAACCCTTCTTTTCTCGCACGGCTTTGCGGTTCACTTCAAAACGATCAAGCTGCCGAAGTTTGTTGATGTCATTCTGGTTGCTCCCAAAGGCCCGGGTCACACCGTTCGTTCGCAATTTGTGGCGGGCAAAGGTGTTCCCGGTTTGATCGCCGTTCATCAGAATGTTTCCGGCAAGGCCAAACAAACTGCGCTTGCATGGGCCGGTGGCGTTGGATGCGCCCGTGCCGGCGTGTTCGAAACCAACTTCCGCGAAGAAACCGTGACCGATCTTTTCGGCGAGCAAGTCGTGCTCTGCGGCGGTGCTTCGGCTTTGGTGAAGGCTGGATTCGAGGTTCTCGTCGAGGCTGGTTATCAGCCGGAAATGGCTTATTTCGAGTGCTTGCACGAGCTCAAGCTCATCGTCGACCTGATGAACGAGCAAGGCATCGCGGGCATGCGTTTCTCGATTTCGGAAACCGCCGAGTGGGGCGACGTCAGCGTTGGTCCGAAGATCATCGATTCTTCGGTCAAGAAGCGCATGAAGAAACAACTCAAGGAGATCGAGACCGGCAAGTTTGCCAAGGAGTGGATCGCTGAATACGCGAGCGGCTACAAGAAGTTCAACGCCATCCGCAAGGCCGAAGCCGCTCACCCGATCGAGAAGGTCGGCGCCAAGCTTCGCTCGACGATGAGCTGGATCAAGCAGAGTAAGATCAAGAAGGGTGCCAGCCAAGCGAGCTACACCTCGAGCTCGAAGTAAGCTGATGCATTTTATCAAAGCCCGATCCTGTTGTGCAGGGTCGGGCTTTTTTGTGGTTGGTGGTCTTTGGGCGGCGGATTGACAAGGGATGGGCTTGGCTATATCAAACGATCATGAGCGTGCTTCTTCGGGTGATTTCATTCGGCGTCGCGTTGATGTCGATGGGGTGTGCGAATATGGGCTCGCAGAACTCGTGGCAGGCTGCGGTGGATCGTCAGGCAGCACAGCTTGGCTATCGCAACTGGATCGTGATTGCCGAGGCGTCGTATCCGGCGCAGAACCGTCCGGGATTGCGGCAGGTGGTGGCTGATGTGGAAATTCCCGAGGCTCTCGATTATGTGCTGAGCGCACTTGAGCGAACGGAAAACCTTCGGCCGCGGGTGTATTTGACGCGTGAGTTGCGTTCGATTGAGAATGATTTTGCGCCGGGCATTGATGACATGCGCAAGCGGATCAATGGTGCGCTTCATGGGCATGAGGCGGCGGAGTTGGAGCAGCAGTCGTTGATGACGCTGCTTGAGGACACGGGCCGAAGTTTTGATGTGCTGGTGATCCGCACTCGGAGTGCGATGCCTTACGCTTCGGTGTTTCTTGAGCTTCAGCCCGGTTACTGGGATGAGGCTTCCGAATCGCGCTTGAGGGATCGGATCCAGCACGAGCGGTTGCAAAAAGTTTTGCGCCCGGTGCCATGAGGTGCATGATGGCGCGGTGAGCCGAAAAGCAGAACAAATGCGTGAAGAGCGGGAGGCCGCTTGGGTTGGTGACGCGGTGCTTGCCCTCTATGCCAGGCAATTCGTTTTGCGCGAGCGCAGCACCATGGATGGCGAGTGGTTCACGCGCATGACTTCCAATGATTTCCTCTCCGCATTTGGAAATCCCACGCGCGTCGAGGCATCGATCGGAAACCTTTATCTTGAGGGGGGGCTCGATTCCGCGTTCGGCTGGATGGATGAAAATTTGGTTCCGCTTTTCCGCAAGCAGAATGCGGCCAAGCGTTGAATGCGCGCGGCAATCGTTTTTTAACGAATCAGCGCCTCACATAAGGCTCGGCAAAAACCATGAGCCCTGCGGCGCTTTGAAGTTTGCTGACCACGATCACCTCGAGACTCGTGCCGATTTTTGCGACCGCGTGATTGACCACGATCATGGTGCCATCGGGTAGATAGCCGACGCCTTGATGATCTTCTTTGCCGGGCCTGACCAGTGCGATGCGCATGCGTTGACCGACCTCCACCGGCGGCCGCAGGGCTTCGTCGAGTTCATGCAGGTTGAGGACATCGATGCCGCGCAGCCTTGCGATCTTGGCAAGATTTTCGTCGCTGGTCATCAGCCGCGCTCCAAGCAGTCGGGCGATTTCTACGAGCTTGTTGTGAGTTGATTCCGGCAGTTCCGGCGATGATGAATCGTGGATGGAAACCTGGATATCGTTGGATTTTTGCATCGCTTCGAGCGCATCGAGGCCGTACTGGGCGCGTTGCTTTGAGTCGCTCTGTGGGGATTGTGCGAGCGCTTGCAATTCGTCGAGCGAGAAGCGCGGCAGCACGAGGCGCCCGTGGAGGAAGCCCGAGCGCATGACCCCAGTTATGCGTCCGTCGATGACCGATTCGGCGTCGAGCAGGATTGGCTGGCCCGATGAAGAGTCTTGGCGAAAGCGCACGTAGGGAATTACGAAGGCAAAATCGTCGCGGTTGCCGCGAAGTGCGAGCACCGCGCCGAGGAAGCCGAGGCTTGCAAAAAGCGTCACATCGAAGGCTAGGCGCAGGGCGTTGACGAGTGCTTCGGCATTTTCCCGTTTTTCCAATGCATCGCGGAATGAAAGTTCAATCAGGCTGGAAATTTGGACCCGCGTCAGTAGCCACGCGCAGAGCAGGCCCACGGCGAGGCCAAATGTGGCGGTCGAGAATCCGCGCAACGTGAAGCCGCGGATGAGGGACTCGATCCAGATGAAGAGCCCGGCAACAAGCAAGCCGCCCAGCAGTCCGGTGGCCATCGAAACTTCGAACATGGTGCCGCGTGTGCTCAAGGCGATGGCGATACCGGCGGCCTCACAGATCAGCAGGTAGGTGAGACGGGCGATGTTGATGGAGGGATGGGATGCCATGATGGGTGCGGATGTGCCAGTTTCCCCAATGCTCCGTCGATTCGCAAGATCAAAGGCCGCCCGAACACTGTGATAGGCGCGGACTCCGCCGATCTAGTCAAATCCGGTTGTCAGCCCCAAGTCGCGGTGCTAGCATCGATCTAACCCGGTGTGTCGCATGCTCCATATGTTTGAGAAGCGCAGGTGGACTCGAGCCATCCTGCAGGTGGCCTGTGTTTGTTTGTTTTGTATTTTTGCCCCGGGCGTCTGTGCGGCGGATGGCAGTCTTGATGTGGTGAAAATCGATGGCCGGGATTTTGTTTCGGTCGCGAGCATTAAAAATTTCTACGGGTTCACAACGATTTCGCGAAAGGGCAACTCCTTGGTTATGGAAATTCCGAAAAAAAAGCGGATGAGCCTGACGATCGGCGGCAGGGAATGCCTGATGAACGAGGTGAAATTTGTCTTCACCCATCCCGTGATGATGTCCGGCGACAAGGCATGTATTTCACGCGTTGATTTTGCGAAGCTTATCGATCCGGTTTTGCGTCCGCGATTCATCAAGAATGCGGAAAATTTCGGCACGATCATTTTGGATGCCGGGCACGGCGGAAAGGACGCGGGCGCCACCAATTCGCTTGGCACCGAGGCGTCGTACAATCTGAAGGTTGCGACCATGGCAAAGTTGATGCTCGAGAAGCGTGGCTTCAAGGTGGTGATGACTCGCGAGAGCGATCGATATCTATCACTTCAAGAGCGGGTAAATCTGGCAAATGCCAGGACGGAAAACTCGTTATTCATCAGCATTCATTTCAATGCGGGTGGCAGTGAGGCTCGTGGCATTGAAACATTCACGCTCTCGCCTGCGGGAGTCTCGCATTATGGCAGGGACACCATTGCTTCGGATTACACTGAGCGCGCTGGCAATGAGCATGATTCTGCAAATGTCGCTTTGGCCACCGCGGTGCATGGGTCCGTTTTGCGAAAGCTCGGCACAAATACTTTTGATCGGGGCATCAAGCGCGCGCGTTTCAGCGTCCTTTCTGGCGTGAAGCATCCGGCCATTTTGTTTGAAGGTGGATTCATGTCGCACCAGCGTGAGGCGCGGCTGATTCACAACGTGAGATATCAAAAGGCAATTGCAGGCGGAATCGTTGATGCGATCGCCAAGTACCGAAGTGCTCTCAAGCCAACAGGTGCGGTCGCGGTTCCTAGGTGAGATGTGGCGATGAATCTGGTGATCAGCCCATGATCGCTTCCGTCATGCGCAAGGCTTGGAGGTTGGGCCGGACTTCATGCACGCGATGCAGCATGGTTCCTTGTTGTCTTGCCCATGAGGTGATGGCGACCGTGGGCCAGTCGCGCTCTTTGATATCGGCGCTTTCGAGCATGCCTGCGATGCAGGATTTTCGGGAAACTCCGAGTAGCAACGGTCGGCCTGCGGGCGCGATTTGGTTCAAGGCTTTGAGAAGCGCGATGTTCTGATCGAGGGTCTTGCCAAAGCCGATGCCGGGATCGACGCAAATGTTTTCGGGGTCAATTCCCTGCGCTGTGAGCGAGGTGATGCGCTCGTTGAAAAAATCCGTCACCTCACTGACCACATCGGCGTATTGCGGTGCAAGCTGCATGTTTTGCGGTGTGCCCTGCATGTGCATCACTACCAAGCCGCAGCGGCTTGTTGCGCAAACATCGGCCATCTGCGGGTCAGCCCGCAGGCCGCTCACATCATTGACGATGTCCGCGCCGGATTCGATCGCCGCATTCGCGACTGAGGCCTTCGAGGTGTCGATTGAGATCAAGCCGTCCCATTCGGCGCGAAGCGCGCGGATGACCGGCGCGGTTCGTTTTGTTTCCTCATCCGCAGGGACCGGCAGCGAGCCGGGTCGGGTGGATTCGCCGCCGACATCGATGATATCCACCCCTTGCGCGATCATTTCGCGGGCATGGGCCAATGCGGCTTCGATGCCGAAGTGGGATCCGCCGTCCGAAAATGAATCCGGCGTGACATTGAGAATGCCCATGACCCGTGCGCGACGGCTGAGGTCGAGTGCTCCGCGGCGGGTTCTCCAGATCATGTGAAACTGGCGGCTTGCAGCGTCCGCCTTGCGCAACTACCTTGGCGCGCGTGAGCTTTCTGGCAAACTGGAAAATTTCCAATCCGCTGCTGGCGGTTTTATCGGCTCTTTGCCTTTGCTTGCAGGTGCAGGGCAACGAGCTTGAGGCGGTCGATGGACCCAATGTGCGCGTCATGCGGCACGATGATGGTTCGCGCACTCTGTTCACCCGCACGCCTGACAACCGCTCCCTCACCAAGAAAAAATTCAACGCCAACGGCGTCTTGGTGATGATGACGAATTACCGGATGGATTCGAATAGAAATCCCGTGAGCTGCAAAATTTACGATGGCGCCAACAACCTGCTTTACAAGGTCAGCTACGGCTATCGCAAGTCCGACGGACAGCTCGTCGAGGAACGGATGTTTGATGCGAGGACCAAGCGCTTGGATCCAAACACCGGTGTCGAGATGCCGGTGCAGCGGGTTTGTTATGTGTATGACGCGCAGGGCAACCGCAGCGCGCCGATTGTGTACAACCTGCTTCCGGGCAAGACATTCGAGGAGGTCTTTGGCGTGAAATCATCAGCCTTGGATGTTAACCCATTCAAAGAGGATGCAGGCAAGGCGCCTGCAAATCCCAACGCGCGCCCGGTGGGCCGTTGAGTTGAATTTCTGATCCGTGGCCGATCCCAAAACATTGCTGCCGTGGTTGATGGGTGCCGCCATTGGTGTGGGTGGTATTTTGCAGGGGCTTCATTGGCGATCGCTGGGTGAGGGGCCTGCCGGGCAGGAGGATCGCTTGAAAATCCTGCTCGAAGAAAATGCGATGCTGAAGCGCGAGAATGAATCGCTGAGGTCATTGGCGCAGGGTGGGGGCGAGGTCTCGGTGCCCGCGGAGGCCATTGCGCGTGTGGAGAAAGAATTTGGCCTGCGTTTCATTTCGAATCCCGTCGTGCATCGCATCGCATCAGAGGAATTGCGCGATCGTGTGGCGGCCGCGATCGAAAGCCGCTTTGGCCCTTCGGGCATCGATGACCGCAAAGAGGCGTATCAGTGGATTGGTTGGCTTGGAGCGGGTGACGATTTGCTTTCGCAGCTCACGGTTGTGCGCACGACTGGCGCGCGCGGGTGGTTCGACGATGTCACCGGAGAGGCATGGATCACCGATCGCTTTGAGGATGCTGCGATTCCCGATCAGGCGGCGATGCTGCGATTGATTTCGCGCATTTTGTTGCATCAGCATTTTCCACCACCGGCGGCATACCCCGGCGATGATGCCGCGCGTGCTCGAGAGGCCTTGCATCAAGGCGCGGCGGCTGGTGCCGAAGCGAGATTTCTTGCGGTCAACGCATTGAAGGGTGGCTTCATGTCGATGAAGTCGAATGTGGGAGTCGAACAACTCTTCGCAAGCTTGCCACCATTCATCCAAGGCCTGACCACTTTCCCGGTGGTTGAGGGCAAGGGCTATGCCGATACATTGCATGTGCAGGGAGGTGAAAAACTTTTGGGCGCGTTGCGGGAGCCGCCGCTTACGACGCGAAAAATCCTGCAACCGGGGCTTGCCGAAATTTCCGCCAAGCGCATCGAGATCACGGGGCTTCCCGAGGAGCCGTATCTCAGCGAGTCGGCCGGACAGCTTGGCCTGCGGCTTTGGCTGGAGCGCGCCGGTGATGTCGGCATGGCTCAAGAGATTTCATCGTGCTGGGCGGGCGATCGTTATGTGCTCGTGCCAGATGGCGAAGCTTCGACAGCGGTGCTTTGGGAGGTCGAACTCGAGTCCGCGGAGGCCGCTGAAGAATTGCAATCGGTCGCGCTCGAGTTAATCTCCGCGGCCGCTAACGCGAGTGAAACCGCAAAGCTTGGCGATGTATTGGTTTCCGCGGATGTGCGTCACTTCATTGTCACGCGTCCGCGTCCGACAGCGATTCGTTTTATCAATTCGGCAACCCATACTTTCGCCGAAAAATTCAAGTGAGTTGGAACCGATGATTGCAAGGCAGGTGATTTTTGAAGGCAGGGTGCAGGGCGTGGGATTTCGATACACCGTGAAGGATCTCGCGCGTGGATTTGATGTCTGTGGCTTTGTAAAAAACCTCGATGACGGAGGCGTCGAGCTGCAGGTGATGGGCGAGGCCGACGAGCTCGATGCGTTTTTGCGCGAGATCATTGATGAGTCGGCGATGGCGAGAAACATCCGTCACCATCGCATGGCGGAAATTCCGCTGCTCAATAATTGCCGCGGATTCCGCATCGAGCGCTAGGCCTTGCGGCATGCGCGGGATCAGATCCGGTGCTCTTCGCCGGGCAGTGGAACGATCGCCTCGGTTTGCGGCAGGTTCTTGTGGATCTCAGCGCGGAACCATTCGACCGCATCGTCGTCGCCGTGGACGAGGAAAGCTTTCTTTGGTCGCACCTTGGCGATGTAGTCCATGATCGCTTCGCGGGTCGAATGACCGCTGAAGTCAAAGGTGCGCATTTCGCAGCGCAGCTTGACCGGCGGGAAGGCGGGATCGAGCAAGACCTCGTCGCCATTTTTCGCGGCACGGATGCGGCCGCCGGGCGTTTCGGGGTCGGCGTATCCGACAAAGAACAAGCCGTGCTTTTTGTTTTCCAGCACTCCTTGGCGCGCGAAGGCATTGGAGACGGTTTTTTCTGACATCATGCCGCTCGACAGCGCGTAGATGCAGCCGTTGGTGAACGGGATCGGGCCGGTGCGCTTGCGGTTGGCACCTTCGATGTCCATGTCCTTGAGAAAGCGGAACCCGGGAAGGTGGCGGCGCGAGACATCGCAGTAGCGATCGTAGATGTGGGTCATCTTCGTGCCGAGGCCGCCGATGTAGACCGGCGTGTTGTGATGGATCAGCCCTTCGCTTTTGAAACGATGCAGCATGCCGAGCACCTCTTGGGTTTTGCCCATCGCGAAAACCGGAATGAGCACCGATCCTTTGCGGTCGATCACGCGTTGAATGGCCTCGGCGAATTCATTTTCCTCGTGGTGTCTGTCATATCCTGGTGCGCGTTGTTGGGCTCCGCGGGTGGTTTCGACGATCAACGCATCGACTGGATTTTCCGGGAAAAGCGCGCCTTTTTGCAGCGTGCTGTGTTCGAAGTTTACATCGCCGGTGTACATCAGGCGTTTGCCTTCGCATTCGATGGTGACGCCGACCGAGCCGAGAATGTGGCCAGCATCGTGAAAGGTTGCGCGAACGGTGCCATCGGCATCGAGGTTGAAGGGTCGCTCGATGCCGCGGTGCTCGAACGAATCGGTGATGCGATCGATGTCACGATGGTCGAAGAGCGGGTATTCGGTGATGCCGAGTTCGATGCGTTTCGATTGCATCACATTGACCGAGTTGTGAAGCATGGCTGATGCCAGCTCGGCGGTCTCCGGCGTGAGGTAGACCCGCGCACGCTGTTGGTCTTCGAGGAAAACCGGCAGGGTGCCGACATGGTCGAGGTGCGAGTGGGTGATGACGATCCCATCGACGCTGTCCTCCTCGATAAAGTCGTAGTGCGGGATTGCCTCTAGCGCCTCGTGCTTCGGGTGCATGCCGGCATCGAGCACGAGGCGGGAGCTCGATGTTTCCAGAAGGTACGAGTTGGCACCGATTCCGGCGTGGCGGCAGAGGCTTTTGAAAATCATGATGTCGGTCTGCGCACGGCGCTTCCTCGCGAGGCTGAAGCCCAGCGGTCATGGTGTCAATCCGCGCGCATCGTTGAATTGACGGCACTGGCGCAGCGAATAGCGTTGGCGCATCAAAAAGGTGGCATCACAACAGCCTCTGCAAGTGGCCGTGATCGGCGGAGGTCCGGCCGGGCTTCGCGCGGCGGAAATCGCCGCGATGCGTGGGATGTCGGTCACGATTTTCGATACGATGCCATCGCTTGGTCGCAAGCTCCTCGTTGCGGGCAAGGGCGGTTTGAATCTCACGCATGGCGAAAGCATGGAAACATTCGTGACGCGTTATGGCGGCGGGGATCGAGTGTTTTGGGAAAACCTGTTGAACGAATTCAACCCGAGCGCTCTTCGTGATTGGGCGGATGGCCTTGGCATTGAAACATTTCAAGCAAGCAGTGGAAGGGTCTATCCCAAGGAGATGAAGGCCGCGCCTTTGTTGAGGCGATGGATCACACGGCTGCGCGAATTGGATGTTCGGATTGAGACGCGGCATCGCCTTGTCGGGATCAAGCCCGGGCGGCCGCATGAGCTTATATTTTCAAATGGCGTCACTGTGCACGCGCCAGCAGTTGTTTTTGCCATGGGCGGCGGTTCGTGGTCGCGCACGGGATCCGATGGTTCATGGGTCGAGTGCTTCGCAGCGCGCGGGATCAAATGCCAGCCGCTGGTTGCTGCGAATTGCGGCTGGGAGCATGCGTGGCCGGCGGAGACGCTTGCCGTGGCCGAGGGCAAGCCGCTCAAGAACATTGTTGTCAGCGCCGGTGGTCAGCACGCGGTGGGTGAGTTGCTCGTTTCTAGATACGGGCTTGAGGGTGGTGCGATTTATCAACTCGGCGCCGTGCTGCGTGCGATGGAAAATCCGGAGATCGCAATTGATTTCAAACCGTCCTTCACGCGCGAGCAACTCGTGGCAAAAATGGAATCCGTGAAGCGCGATGTTTTGAATGCAGCGCGCGTCCGATGGAAACTTTCCGACGCGGCGCATGCGATTTTGGCCCGCAAGGAATGGCATGATGTCGCATCGCTGGCCGATGAAGTGAAGCATTGCGTTATCCCGTTAAGCGGGCCGCGGCCCTTGGATGAAGCGATTTCATCGGCGGGTGGCGTGGCTTGGACCGAGATCGATCCAGACCTGATGCTGCGGCGTTTCCCCGGATGTTTTGTTGCGGGGGAAATGATCGATTGGGAAGCGCCGACTGGCGGCTACCTCATGCAGGGGTGTTTTGCCACTGGCACGCGTGCGGGAGATTCGGCTGCTGTTTGGTTGGAGAAAAACGCCTAATCTCGCACCAAGGTCATCACGCATTCGAGATGACGAGTGTGCGGGAAGAGGTCGAAGGGTTGCACTTCGAGCAAGCGGTAGCCGCCTTCCGAAAGTTGCTTCAGGTCGCGAATCTGCGTCGCGGGATCGCAGGACACATAGACGATGCGCGAGGGGTGAAAGGCGATGAGTTGTTGGAGAAACTCCGGCGTGCAGCCCTTGCGTGGCGGGTCGATGACGACCGCGGTTTCGTCTTTTGGAAAATCGATTTCACTGAAGATCGCTTCGGCCGACGCGGTCATGAAGGTGGCATTGCCGATGCCATTGGCAGCCGCGTTGTTGCGAGCCCATTGGCATGAGGTTTCGGACACCTCGACGCCGGCTACCTTTTCGAAATTTCCGGCGAGCGTGAGAGCGAACAAACCGCTGCCGCAGTAGGCATCGACGAGAAATTTCGCGCCACCGGCCGAGGCTTGTTTCGCGACATGGCCGGTGAATGCCGGCAGGATGAACGGGTTGTTCTGGAAGAAATCTCCGGCAAGGAATTCGAATCTCAGTGAGCCGACTTTTTCCGCAGCGGTGGCCTTGAAGTCTGTTTCGACGCGGCCTTCGGTCGCTCGCATGAGCACCGTCGAGCCACGCTTGAAACTGTGGGCCTTCGCGCGGATTTCCTCGCGGATGCGTGGCAGTGCGGCGTTGATTTCATCCATTGCAATTTTGCATTCTGGCACATCGACCAACTGCGAACGGCGGCCATTCGCGAGGAAGCCGATTTCGCCGATCTCGCCGTTGTGAGGTTTTTCGAAGTGGGGGGTGATCTTCGAGCGGTAGTTCCAAATTTGCGGCGTGCTCATGCACGGGTTGACCGGAAAAACGATGCCCGCCATGTGCTTGAGCAGCTCTTCGACTTGGCGTGATTTCCATGCCAGTTGTTTTTCATAGGAAAGATGTTGGTATTGGCAGCCGCCGCATTCGCCGAACAACGGGCATTGCGGCTGAACGCGATCGGGCGAGGAGACAAGCACCTCAATGAGATCGGCGTGCGAACAGTTTTTGTCGTTGCGGTAGACGCGGGCCTTCACCACCTCGCCGGGAAGCGTGAAGGGTACAAACACCACCCAGCCATCGATTCTGCCAATGCCCGATCCCAGATTGGTGAGCGAGTCGACGGTCATTTCGATTTCCTGATGATAGGTAAAAGGAACCGGAACGAATTTTTTTGGCGGGCGTTGCATGGTCGGGCGCATCATTGGGTTGCGGGGAGTTGCAGGCAAACGATTTCAAATGCGCTTGTTGTTGAGGGCGTGCAGCACCTTCACGGATTGCCATGCGGCCGCGACATGATGGACGCGCAAGATGTTCGCGCCACCCTGCATGCAGGCGGCGATGCACGCGACTGTGCCCGCGTCGCGATCTTTGGGATCCGCAATCCCGAGCACCTCGCCAATCACTTTCTTGCGCGAAACTGGCGCGAGGATGGGGCGTTCGAAAAGCTGCAGTCGTGAGAGTTCGCGCATGACCGAGAGGTTGTCATCGCGTTGTTTGGCAAAATTGATGCCGGGATCGAGCACCAGCGCATCGCGATCGATGCCGGTCTGCAACGCGAGTGCGATTTTTTCTTCAAAGAACGACTCCATGGATTTCATCACATCCGCCCATTGCTGATGAAGGTGCGGAACTTTCGGCTCGCCGACGCTGTGCATGATCAACAAAGCCGCTCTGTATTCCGCGCAGAGGTGGGCATTGGTTTCATCCGGCAAGGCGCTCATGTCATTGAGCAGCTCGACTTTTTTGCTCGGCAAAATTTCGCGCACCACCTCCGGCCGCCAGGTGTTGGCTGAGAGCACCGGTGGCCAAATTTGTTCCGAGTCTTTTGGTTGCAGATCGCTCCATGAATTTTCCCAGCGCTCGAGAAATCCGCCAAAGCGCCGGACCTCCTCATCGACCGTCACCGCAGCTCGATTCGTGCGCGCGCTTTCCGCGCCGACATCGATCACATCCGCGCCATTGCGGATTTGCTCCCGTGCCTGCTCGATGGCCGCGCCGAAATCCAGCGTGCCATCGCCGGAAAACGAGTCGTCGTTCACATTGACGATTCCCATGATCAGCGGGCGGCGGGGAAAGGGGATCACCCGGTCGGGCAGGCGCAAGCGCATGCGTGGTTTTAGCCATAGAAAATCGAAAACTGAACCCCGAAAACGCATGACGCTTGCCCCGCGCGGCCGAGCGTCTAGGATTCCGGGCATGGCATCGACCTTCGGGCAGACATTTCGCATTCACACCTTCGGCGAGTCCCACGGTGGCGGGGTCGGCGTGGTCATCGATGGCTGCCCGCCGCGTGTCCCGCTGCCGCTTGAGGTCGTTCAACGCGAGCTCGACCGCCGACGCCCCGGGCAATCGGACATCGTCACGCCGCGCAAGGAGGCGGATACCGCGGAAATTATCTCCGGCCTCTACGATGGGGTCACGCTTGGCACGCCGATTTCGATCATCGTCCGAAACACGGATCAGCGGCCGGGTGCCTATGATGAAATGGCGCTCAAATACCGGCCAAGCCATGCGGACTACACCTACGATGCGAAATACGGCATCCGCGCTGCGTCCGGCGGTGGTCGTGCTTCGGCGCGCGAAACGATTGGCCGCGTCGCTGCGGCGGCGGTCGCGCGGCAGGTGCTTGCCGAACTGCATCCGGGCATCGAGGTCCTCGCATGGGTCAAGTCGATCCAGGAATTGCAAGCCGAGGTGGATCCCGAAACTGTCACCGCAGATGTGATCGAGTCGAATGTCGTCCGCACGGGAGACCCCGCTATGGTCGAAACAATGATCGAGCGCATCAAGTCGATCCGTGCCGATGGAAATTCCGTTGGTGGTGTGATCGAGTGCGTGGTCCGCAATTGCCCGCCGGGATTGGGCGAGCCGATTTTTGACAAGCTTGAGGCAGATCTCGCCAAGGCGATGCTTTCGATTCCGGCGACCAAGGGTTTTGAAATTGGCTCGGGTTTTTCCGGCACGCTTCTCACCGGTCGCGAGCACAACGATGCGTTCCGCATGGTCGATGGCAAGGTGCGCACCGCGACCAATCGTTCCGGCGGCGTGCAAGGAGGTATTTCCAATGGCGAGTCGATCATCTTCCGTGTCGCTTTCAAGCCCACGGCCACGATCATGACTTCACAGGAAACCGTCACCTCTGGCGGTGAAAATACCGAGCTTGCTGGCAAGGGTCGCCACGATGCCTGTGTGTTGCCGCGCGCGGTGCCGATCGTCGAAGCGATGGCAGTGCTGGTGGTCACCGATCACCTGCTGCGCCAAAGGGCGACTGCCGGCAAATGATTCGCACTTCCCCACGATGTCGTTCGATTCCATCAACATCGTCACGATTGGCCTCGCATTGTTTGTGATCTGCGCGGGGTTTGTTCTCGTGCGTGGCACGCTGCGGATTTTGTTGAACTGCCTCGTGCTTGGCATCAGCACATGGGTGGCTTTTCGCGTGTGGCATCAAGCGCCGGAATTGGTGAAGGCGATATCCGGCAGCAAGGAGCCTCTGCTGGTGACGGCAGCGCCGTTTGTTGCCTTCATCATTGCCTTCATCATTGGTCGCACGATTGTGAGGTTTCTACTCAGCCCTTTGCGCAAAGGTGCCGATGAGCGGCCGCCGCTAACTGCGCCGCGCCTGTTCGGGCTTGGCGTTTTTTCGCTCATCCCCACCTGCGTGATCGGGCTCGTAGTGGCTGCGGTGATCTATCACGTCGGATCAATTTCCGAGATCAAAGGTGCCGCCGGTAAATCCGGGCCAAAATCGGAATGGATCCAATCACTCAAATCGTTTGTCGAAAAATCGATCCCGTCGCAGTGGCTCAAGATCATCGATCCATCGGCCGATCCCGATCGACTCACGCTCGCCAAGGCGATCAGCCGTCAGTCGGCATCGCCGCTTAAGCCGGTGATCGACCCGAAAACCGGCAAGCCGATTCCGCGTGCGATCATTGTCGATGACCCCGAGCTTCAGGGCCTTGCGCGCGAGGGGAAATTTGGCAGCCTGCTGCGCCATCCGATGCTCACCAAAGCCCTCAATGACCCTCAGTTGAAAGCCTTTTTGAAGGACCTTAAGCTTTGAGTCGCTGTTTCAGATTTCGATATTTTTCACCATGTCATACCTCGTCACCATCGGCCTTGAAGTCCACTGCCAGGTCAAGACCCGCACCAAGATGTTTTGCTCGTGCCGCACTTCGTTTGGCGATGAGCCCAACACGCACACCTGCCCGGTTTGCCTTGGCCTGCCAGGCGCCTTGCCGGTGCTCAATCAGGCAGCGATCGAGAAAACTCTGCTCGCGGGAATGATGGTGGGCTGCTCGACGCCGGAAATTTCGAAGTGGGATCGCAAGAACTACTTCTATCCGGACATGCCGAAGAACTACCAGACGACGCAGATGGATCTTCCGCTCTGCATCGGTGGTGGCGTGCCGCTTTACGACCATTGTTACCCGACCGATCACCGCAAGCAAATCGCCAACCCGAACAAGGAGGTGAAGCTCAACCGCATCCACCTCGAGGAGGATGTTGCGAAGTCGACGCACCTCGGCAACTCATCGCTTATCGACTTCAACCGCGCCGGCACGCCCTTGATGGAAATTGTTTCCGAGCCGGACCTCGAGTCGGCTGAGGAGGCCTTCGCGTATCTGCGTTCGCTGCAGATGATCCTCCAGCAAGGCGATATTTCCGATGCCGATATGGAGAAGGGCCAGCTTCGTTGTGATGTAAACATTTCGCTTCGGAAAAATGCAAACGACCCGCTCGGGCCCAAGGTCGAGCTCAAGAATCTCAACTCAATTTCGGCGATCCGTCGCGCGATCCATTTTGAAATCGAGCGTCAGTCAGAAGACCTCGATCGTGGGGTTTTGCAAATTCAGTCGACCCGCCGCTGGGACGATGACCGCGGTGAAACCCAACTCATGCGCACCAAGGAAGATGCGCACGATTACCGTTATTTCAGCTGCCCGGATCTCTTGCCGATTCGCACCGCGCCGCTCTTGGAAAAAGTGCGCCCGCTGGTGCCCGAACTGCCGCACGAGCTTGCCGCGCGCTTTGAAAAGGACTTTGGCGTCACCGCTTACGACGCATCGGTGCTTTCATCCGATCGTCATCTCGCCCGTTATTTCGAGGCAGCGCTCGCGCCATCGATTCCCGGAAAGAAAGTCGCCAATTTCATCATCAACAACCTACTTGGTACCCTTAACGAACAGGGCATCGGCATCGACGCTTGCCCGGTCGCGCCGGAAAAACTTCGCGCGCTTTTGGTGTTGATGGAAAATGGCACGCTTGCCGCCAATCAGGCGCGCGAGGTGTTTGCAGTGCTTTACGCATCACCCGACAAGGACCCCGCCGCGATTGCCGACAGCCTCGGCTTTAAAGCCGCCGATGCGGGTGAACTTGAGGCGCTGGTGGATCAAGCGATTGCCAACAACCCGAGCGAGGTCGAAGCAGTCAAGGCGGGCAACGAGAAGTTGCTCAACTTCCTCACCGGCCAAGTGATGAAGGCCGCCAGCACCAAGCCGAATCCTAAGCAGGTGACCGAGTTACTGCGTGCTCGCTTGATGTGATCCCGGCCGTTCGGCGGGGGCCTTAAGCTTGCTCGTCGGCAGTGGCCTTGATGTCGCTGAGCGCGGCGATGAAATCGCCAAGAATTTCCGCAGGCACCATGATCGTATCACGGTTGCCGCCGACATCCTCGGTGATCTTCACGACCATGCCGCGGGCGTTACTCTTGAGGTCGAGAAAGAACACCTTGCGGTCAGCCAGGATTTTTTCGGTATGCAATAAGTCGTTGTCCACGTCAGTATGCGGGTCCTTCCGCTGTGAACGAGGTTCAGCAATCCGGCCTGATTGTCAACCGAATTCAAAGCGGTAAAAACAGCCCTATGCGTGACTTTATCCCCGAGAACCGGCCAGCCTTGGTCCTTGCGCCGATGCAGGATGTGACGGATTTGCCCTTCATGCGGGTCGTCGCGCGGCGTGGTGCGCCGGACTGGTTTGTGACCGAGTATTTTCGCGTACACCCTGGCTCAAAACTTCATCCGTACATCCAGCGGTCGATTGTGGAAAATGCGACAGGTCGGCCAATTTTCGCGCAGATGATCGGCAGCGATGTCGACAGCCTTTTGCGCACGGCCGGCGAATTGGCGCAACTGCCGGTGGCGGGCATTGACCTCAACCTTGGCTGCCCGGCGCCGATCGTGTGCCGCAAGAATGCCGGCGGCGGGTTGCTGCGCGAGCCGACAACGGTCGATGAAATCATCGGTGCCCTGCGCGATGCCATTCCCGGCCGATTCACGGTCAAAACGCGCGTCGGTTATGCGAGTGCCGATGAGTTTTCTTCCTTGCTGGAAATTTTCCGCAAGCACCGCATCGATGGTCTCACCATTCATGGACGCACCGTGCTTGAACGATATCAAACGCCGGTGCATCCCGATTGCGTGAAGCTCGCTGTCGAGTCGATGCATTGTCCGGTGATCGCCAATGGCAATGTTGTCGATGTTGAAACCGGCTTGGCTTACCTTGCACACAGCAGTGCCGCAGGTCTCATGATCGGGCGCGGTGCGATTCGTAATCCGTGGATATTTTTGCAACTCATCACTGCCTTGGAAGGTGGGGAATGTTCGCAGCCGACGCATCGCGATTTGTTGGCGTATGTGCTCGAACTCTACGACGAGCTCGCCGGCGAATCGCGCAACTTCATTCCTGTCGCCCATGTCCAACGCATGAAAAAAACGCTGGCCTACATCAGTCACGGCATCGAAGGGGAATTTGAGTATCAGATGCGTCGCGCGAAAACGCCGGAGGATTTCCATCAAATCTGCCACGCGCACCTCGACCACGACGCCCCATTGCCGACCAAGCCACCCGTTGACTCAAAATTGTTCTGCGGCTTCGGGGCTTTGCTTGGTTGAGGGTCTCGCTTGCTTGACTAAAATCCTCCTATCTTGAAGCTCTCGAGGCGTGCCCGACGAGATTTCCGCTTCGATGTTTTTTCGCGATTCCGCATGGCGGCGGCGATTTGACGATGAGGTGCTGGCAGTGGCGGGGTCATTTGTTTCCAAAGCTAAAAACCTGCGACTGGAAGAAGCGGCGTCTGGTTCTTTTGCCTTGGAAGGAACCGTGGCCGGGGAAGAGGCGAGGGTGGAATTCTGGCGTGATGGAGATGAATGGGATTTTGAAAGTTCGTGCTCCTGCGAAGTCGGGGCCTTTTGTCATCATGCCGCGGCCCTGATCTTGCGCGCGGCCAAGGAGCGCAACCTGGCCTCGCTCGCGGGTGGCGGGATCAAGGCTGCCGTGGCAGCGGCCTTGCCGAAGGATGTGCCTGCAGCGCCAAAATCGCCGGCTGGTTTGCCGCGCATTTCGTCGAGTCCAGTTTTTGAGCTTCATGTCACGCGCGAGGCGGCCGACCGAACCTCGCGGCTGTTGTTGCAGTCGTTGGGGCAGGCCGACACCTCGGAATGGATCTTTGCCGAGGCGACGGTGAATTACGATGGTCATCGTAGTTCCTTGCGCGGCGCCATGCCTCGCTGGACCAGCGAGGTGGTTTTGGCGGATGGTCGCAGGGCCTTGATCGAACACGATGCTGCCGCGGAAAATGCTGCCGCGCAGCAACTGATCGATACCGGACTCTCCTCATTGCAGTCGAATTCGGCTTGGCGGTTTCTCATCAACCTCAAGTCGCGCGATGCCCGCGACGAGGCGCCGCGTGACCGTTGGTTTCCCGATCCCGGCCGCGTGCCGGTGGATGCCTTTTGGCACCAATTCCGTGGCGAGATGATTCCGCGCTTGGAGGACTTGGGCTGGCGGGTGAGTGTGGCTGACAATGTCGGCCACCGGGTCTTCGAGGCCGATCCCTCGCAGTGGGACAGCGAGCTTGCGCCGGTGGAAGGCGGATGGTTCAGCCTTTCGGTCGGCTTTGATGTGAGTGGTGAGCGCCATGATCTTTTGCCGATCCTTGCCGAGTTGCTGGAGAGTGATTTTCTTGAGGAGACCCTTGATCGGCCGGATCTCGGGCACATTTACGCACCATTGCCGAATGGCGATGCGTTGAAGCTGCCGATCGGGCGAGTGAGGCGGATTTTGCATCATCTTGCGACGCTGATTGATCCGAAATTCCCCTCGAAAACTCGGGTTCATGCCCTCGACGCCGCGTCCCTCGCGGGGCTTGGCGATCTAGGCATCGATGCGCCGCCCGACCTTGCCGAACTCTCGACGAAACTGCGGAATTTTTCCGGCATCGAGGCCGTGCCGCCCGCCGAGGGATTGCGCGCGACCTTGCGCGACTACCAGCTTGCAGGATTTCGCTGGATGCAATTTCTCGCGAGCCATGGGCTGCACGGGATTTTGGCCGACGACATGGGGCTGGGAAAAACCTTGCAAACGCTCACGCACATTCTTGCGGAAAAAGAATCGGGTCGATCGCGTGGCATGCCCAGTTTGGTGGTCGCGCCAACATCCGTAGTCCCGAACTGGCGGGCTGAGGCGATCAAGTTCACGCCGGGGCTGCGTGTGCTCGTTCTCAATGGCCCGGACCGTCTGAAGTACTTGCGTTCGATCCCGCACGCGGACCTCGTGCTGACCTCCTTCGCCTTGCTTCATCGCGACATCGAGAAACTACTAGGATTCTCGTACCATTTGGTCGTCCTCGACGAGGCGCAGAACATCAAAAACCCTCGGGCAAAGGTCGCGCAAGCAGCCTGCAGGCTCGACTCGCGGCATCGCCTCTGTCTTTCCGGCACGCCGGTCGAGAATCACCTTGGCGAGTTGTGGAGCTTGATGAAATTTCTGGTGCCCGGATTTCTCGGCTCTGAGGAGGCTTTCAACACTCGCTTTCGCAAGCCGATCGAGAAGGATGGCGATGTTGAGCGCAACGAGGTGCTCAAACAACGCGTCGCGCCGCTCATTTTGCGCCGCACGAAGGATCAGGTCGCCAAGGAACTTCCGCCGAAGACCGAGTTGGTGCATCTTATCGAGCTGCACACCGCGCAGAAGGACCTTTACGAAACCGTGCGCGCGACGATGAACAAGCGTGTGCGTGAAGCGATCGCCGCGCGTGGCGGCAGCGACTTCCAGATCGTCTTTCTCGATGCCCTGCTCAAGCTGCGCCAAATTTGCTGCGATCCGCGGCTTTTGCCGGATGAGTTTGCCAACACGATTCACGAATCGGCGAAGCTCGATTTTCTCACCGAGTTGCTGGCGGTGCTGATCGAGGAAGGTCGGCGAATTTTGATATTCTCGCAGTTCACTAGCATGCTGGCATTGATCGAGGCACACTTGCTTCGCGAAAATATTCCCTATCTCAAGCTCACCGGCGCGTCGAAGGATCGGGGGAAACTGGTCGAGGATTTCCAAAGCGGAAAAGTTCCTTTGTTTCTCATCTCGCTCAAAGCCGGCGGCACGGGGCTCAACCTCACAGCGGCCGACACGGTGATCCATTACGATCCGTGGTGGAATCCCGCGGCCGAGGCGCAAGCGACCGACCGCGCCTATCGCATCGGCCAGGACAAGCCGGTCTTTGTGCACAAACTGCTTTGTCAGGATACCGTCGAGCAACGCATCCACCAGCTGCAGCAGGAGAAGGCCAAGCTTGCGAACGATTTGCTCGCCGATGCGGACATTGGCGGCAGGCTCGACGCTTCGATGGTGCGCGCCTTGCTCGACCCTTGAGGAAATTTTCCCCGCGTCAAAGCCCGCGGTGGATCGAGGCGATTTTTTTCGCGGTCGCAATCGTGTTGTGATGAAGGCGGGCGGTGAATTCCGGCTGACGGTTGCTGCCGCCACCATAAAGCACGGCGACGGGAATGCGATTTTTGATGAACGCGCCGAGCAGCACCTCGTCGCGGTGGCGAAGGTCTTCAGCTGAGAGATACATTTGGCCGTGGCGGTCGTCTTGATGGTTGTCGGCGCCGGAAATCCAGATCACGAGATCAGGCGAAAAGGCATCGAGCGCGCGGGCGAGGCTGCTGAAAAGTTGGTTCAGGTACATCGCGCCTTCGACATAGCGCACGGTTTCGACATCGAGCGTGCCGGCGCTTTGTGGTTGGGCGGGTGTGTTGTGCCTCACGTGGATCGAGTAGGTGAAAACGCGCGGATCTCCTGCAAGTAGCGTGGCCGTGCCGCTGCCGCGATGGGCATCGGTATCGACCACCATGATGCGGATGTTGGGCTGGCGTGATTGCAGATCGCGAATGGCGATGGCGACATCATTGAACACCGATTGGTCGATGCCGCGGTCGCGATAGGCGTGATGCTTCCCGCCGGCGAGGCAGACGCCGATGCCCTCGGTGAGTGCGGCTTGGCATGCGAGACGGGTGGCTTCGACTTCACCGGCGCTGCGGGCAAAGAGCCCGGGCCCGGCTGGCAAACCGAGCAGGATTTGCTCCTTGAGACCAAGTCGCCCGGATTCGATGGCGCGGACATAATCGGGCGCGTGAACGCGTTCGATCAGGCCGACACTGGCGCTGCCGACCTCGATGATTTCCTCAGGCGTGAGGATGCCGCCTTCGAGCAGCATGTCCTTCGAGGCCCGAAATTTTTCGGCAGGAAACGCATGGGCAACGGGAATCGCCCGTTCCAATTCCTGTGAGTAAAAGCATCTCATGAACCCGTGACAGCGAACCGCGAAAGCATGGGCGTGGAAAGCGCAAAGTCGGCGGTGGTGCAACGAGTGGGATCAAGCTCTCTTCTTTGGGCTTTTCGCGGCCTGGGGAGGGGTGTAATTTGGGCGCGTGTTGCAAATTGTGTTCAACGAGATCAGCGCGGCCGAGCTTTCGAGCCTTGGGACGCTCGAGCAATTGGAGCTCTTGGATGAGTTCAAGGTGAGTCGGCAGGACCTTGAGCAGCTTGATGGTGAGCGATTTGGCAGGATCGAGCGTGATGGTCGGGTGCTTTGCCGCTATCGGGCGAAGGATTACCGGCTTTATTTTGAGATCAAGGATTCCGCGGTCGTCGTCCATCGTGTGCTGCACAAGGGAACATTTTCGGATTTTTTGTTCCGCTCGAAAATGCCGCTTGGCGAGGATGAGGCGCTGGCCGGGTCGAAGCATTTTTGGAAGCTCATCGATGAAGGCCGCAATGCGCGGAGATTGTGATTTGGTGAAGATTTTGCTTCCAGTCTGAGCGGCTGGCGTACACTTTTTCACTATGACCAAGACAATTTTCTATGTCATGCTGGCGCTACTAACTGGCACATGCTGGTTCTGGTATGGCAACACGGGTGCTCAAATTGCAGAGAAGTCCGCATTGGTGGAGAAGATCGCGGAGGCCGGTGATCCCGATGGGAAGCAGGCGGCCCTAGAGAGTGAAATCGTCGGTCTAGAGGGCCAGCAAACATTCAAGGGGATATTGCTGACGTTTCTAAGTGCCGGCCTGTTTGGGGTTTTGTTTGCCGTGCATATTCTCCCCGCAATCGCACAGTTTTTCACTCGCTCGGTTTATGACAGTGGGGAGAAAGTGGAGCAAGATGTGATGCACCATGCCAGGTCGCTGCTCGCGCAAGGTGAATACGATGCGGCGATCGTGGAGTTTAGAAATGTCATCGTGGCCGAGCCTGGCAACAGGATGCCGTGGGTCGAAATCGCAAAGATCCAAAGAGAACACCTGCGCGATCCGCAGGCGGCTATCGAGACGATAAGAGCCGCGATCGAAACCGTCTCATGGCAAGTCAACGATGCCGCATACTTCATGTTTCGCCTGGCCGAACTTTATGATGAGATCAACGGTGACCGCGCTACCGCGACGGCGATCCTGCAACAGGTGATTGATCTTTATCCCGGCACGCGTCATTCGGCGAATGCGAATCACAAATTGGTGGAGTGGAGCAAAATGGGAGAAGGCGTCAGAGCTTCAGTCGAGCGGGAAGACTATCGAGATCAGGCAAATTTGGCGGGTAATTCCGGTGGTGGTGCCGCATGAACCCCCACAAGTTTGCTTGCCATGCGTTTGACGGCATCTGGCATGCTTGCTTGGCTGAATGATCGCATCGGGCGAAGACCTTTGTTTGCGACGGCCATGGTGGCGATGGCTGGTGTGATCGCGGTTGAGGGTGAGCTATGGGTTTCGGTAGCGGTGGTGTTGGCGGCAGGCTTGTTTGGCGCATGGTCCGGCACATGGCGGCGCGGGTTGGCATGGTTTTTGTGTGCGGCGATCGCGGCAGGTGTGCTGGCGTGGAGGCTGGAGCGTCAGCGACAATTTGAGCGCCTGATGTCGAATGCGGGTGCTGCGAATTTGAGTGTGCGGTTGTTGGAGGACAGTGATGGTAGTGAGAGGTTTTGGTGGGCGAGGGTGCGTGTTCTTGAGGGGCCGCATGAAGGTGCGAAGGTCTTGTGGCAGGGCAGGGGACAGATGCGCGTGGCGGGATCGATGTTGAAAGCGGCAGGAAATTTGGAAGCCCTGCCGGAGCCGAGTAATCCCGGTGAATTTGATCGTGCCAAGTGGCTTAGAACTCAGGATGTAGCTGTGGTTTTTCAAGCGTCTGGCATGCTTGATGATGCATCGACGCCATGGCATGCCGCATTGGGTGCGCGGATTCGTCATGCGTTTCGCGAAGGTGTGACGGCTGGGCTCGACGAGGACTCGCGTGAGGCGATGGTGATTCGTGCGGTGGTGATTGGTGAGACGCCGCGTGATGCGGATTCGTTGGTGGCGGCGTTTCGCGAGAGTGGCACGCTGCATGTGTTTTCGGTGAGCGGCTTGCATGTCGCAATGGTCGGAAGCATCGGCTGGTTTGTGTTGGGGCGACTTGGTGTTTCGCGGCGTCGCGCGGTGCTTGTGTTGTTGCCGCTGATTTTTGGTTACTCGTGGATCACCGGCAACAGCGCGCCGGCCTTGCGTTCGGCGTGGATGGCGGCGGTGTTTCTTGGTGCCTTTACCTTTCGCCGTAAGCCTGACCTTCTCAATGCGCTGGGAGCGGTGTTGCTTGTGGGTTTGTTGTGGGACGGGCGCATGTTGTATCAGGCCGGCGTTCAGTTGTCGTATGGCGTGGTTGCGGCGATCGCGGTGGGAACTTCGTGGTTTACGCGTTCGTTGCGTTGGTTGTCCGCTCCCGAGTTGTACCTGCCGCTTGATCAAATGAGCCGCGCGCGCCGCTGGTTTTTGTCACTGCGTCAAGCCACCGCGCAATCCCTTGCCGTCTCGACAGCGGCCGCGATTGGATCAGCTCCCTTGACGCTGTTTCATTTCGGCATGGCCACGCCGGTCTCGCTGCTTGCCGGATTGGTGCTTGTGCCTTTGGTCTTCGTGTTGCTTTGCATTTCGTTGCTGGCCATGGCCATTTCACCGATTGCTGTCCCCGTTGCGCGCGGGTTGAATCAAGTCAATGCCCTTGTCGCTAGGGCGTCGATTGAGTCTGCGGAATTTTTTGCGGCGATCCCGGGAGGTCATTTGGAACTTCGAAAAACCATGCGGCCCGGGCTCTTGGTTTATGGTCTCGAACATGGTGCTGGCGGCGCGTGTTTTTATGGAAAATCCGGTGAAGCGGTGTTGCTTGATTGCGGCGATCGAAACGGATTTCGCCACACCGTGATGCCATCATTACGGCAGCTGGGAATGCGACCGAATGCGGTGGTGCTGACCCATCCCGATGGCCATCATCTGGGTGGAGGGGCGGCTGTGTGGGAGGCCTTTGCGATTCGTGATGCAGTGATGCCGGTGAAGCTTTCGCGTAGCAGTGGCTATCGGTCATGGATGGCAAACCCCTCGGGGATGAACATGCGTTTGGCCGGTGAAGTGGGATCAATGGATTTGCCTGATGGTGCGCGGCTTGAAGTCGTGCATGCACCGGATCCGCTGGCGCAAAATGCGCGGGCGGATGACCGGGTGGCGGTGTATCGATTGCACTGGCGCGGGTGGAAAATCCTTTTCACCAGCGATGCCGGCACCTCGACGGAAAACCAAGTGCTTGAAGCGGGCGCCGATGTCGCGGCGGATGTGATCGTGGCCGGCTGCCATCGCAATGATCTCTCGCTTGGAGATGGTTTTCTGCATGCGGTTGGGCCCCGGGCCATCGTTTTTTCCAATCCGGCGTTCCCGCTCGAGGAGCATCGCTCCGCCGAAACAGTCGGCTATTGGAAATCGCGCGGGATTGAGGTCATGGATCAATGCATTGTCGGCGGTGTGACGATAACGATCGACGATAATGGCGATTTGCGTCTCGCGGGATTTTTGCGGGACGAGTCGTTGGTGCTGAAGCGGCGTTGATTTTTCAGAATCGAACGCGCGCCGCTCAATCGACCGGTTTGCGGTAGCGCAAGCGCCACATCGCTTTGCCTTCGCTTTCCCAGAGTTTTTGGAAATCGGTCTTCGGATAGAAGAACGAATTCTCCTGCCATTCGAGGCGTTCGAAGCCGCCGAATGATGCCACTTTTTCTTCCGCCCATTGGAAGTATTCTTCATGATCGGTCATGAAGAGAAACTCTCCGCCGGGTTCGAGCGCGTTGCGGACCGCCTGCAGAAAATCTTCATTCACGAGTCGCCGGCGATGGTGGCGGAGTTTCGGCCACGGGTCGGGGCAAAGCAGGTGAAGGCGCGAGACGGAGTTTTGCGGCAGCAGCCACTCGACGACATAGCGGCTTTCAAGTCGCAGCACTCGTGCGTTGTCGAGGCCGGCGCGTGAAATTTTTTTGCAGACCTTGCGGACGCGGCCAAGAAGGCGTTCGACACCGAGAAAGTCGCGGTCGTGATGATGGCGAGCCATTTCCATCAAGAACGACCCATCGCCGCAGCCGAGATCAATTTCGAGCGGCCTGCCATCGCGAAGGATTTCTGCGGGGGCGATTTTGCGGAAGTAATGCTCCGGCACAAATTCGCCGGCCATCGCGGTTCGCGGCAATTGGTTCAGCACCTGCTCCATGGTCGTGATTTTTTATTCGTATCGGGCCTGTTCGCAAGCGCGCCTTCAAAGATCGGCGTCGGAATGAACGCCGGCGATTGGATCGGCCGAGCACACGATGCAGCGCGTGAGGTCCGCACCACGCGCAATTTTTGCATTCGGCCAAACGACCGAGTCGCGCACGACCGCGCCGGATTCGACAATCGCGCCGGGCCCGATCACCGAGTCGATGATGGTGGCGCCGGGTTCGATCACCGCATCGGGGTCCACGCGCGGAGCAAGCTGAAGCTCGCGGTGGGCGAGGAGGTAAGATTCGCGATCACCGAGATCGAGCCATACGCCCTCATCGAGTGTGATGGCGCCGAGCTGGTTTTGTTTGGCGAGCTCGAGGAAGAATGGGATCACCGAAATTTTTTCATTCGCCGGGATTTGGCGGATGAATTCCGGGTTCACGCAATAGATGCCGCTGAAGACATGCGTGCCTGCGGTGCGCCCGAGTTTTTCGTGAATGTCGATGACTCTGCTGCCTGTGGTGTCGAGTGCGATGTGAGTGGCGCTGCCTTGCGAGCGAAGCGCGAGCGTCACGGGAAGGCCGGAGGCCTTGTGGGCTGCGACCAGTGCGTCGAGCGGCATGGTCGAAAAGATATCGCCGTTGTGGACGAGCAGCGGTGAATCGCCGACCCATTCGCTGATGTTGCGAAGCCCGCCGCCGGTTTCCAGCAGGATGGGTTCGTGGAAAAATGTGATCTCGTTGCCGACGGAGTGCGTGGCGAAATCATCCCATGCCTCGGGCAGGTGATGGGTGTTGATGGCGAATCGCCGAATGCCGAGTTTGGCGCAGGCGTTGATCGTCCATGCTGCGATGGGTTGATGAAACAACGGGACCAGAGGCTTGGGCAGTCGGTCGGTGAGCGGCCGCAAGCGAGTGCCCAGACCGGCGCCGAGGATGAATGCCTGATGCATGAAATGGCTATGCCGCCGATGTTTCCCGCTGGCAAGTACCGATCTTGATTCGGCCTCGGTGCTGCGTAGCATGTGCGAAGCCTCAGCGCCCGCCGACATGCCCGAACTCCCCGAAGTTGAGACCACCCGCAGGGGCATCGAGCCGCATGTGCTCGGCGTGCGCGTGAAGGAAGTGATCGTGCGCCGACGCGACCTGCGTCAGCCGGTTTCCAAATCGATCGATGAGATCGAGGGAAAGAAAATTTCCGCGGTGCGCCGGAGGTCGAAGTATTTGCTGCTTGAGATCGAAGGTGTGGGCACCTTGCTCATTCACCTCGGCATGTCTGGCAGTCTTCGCGTGATTTCGCCGGCGGATGCGTGGAAGACGCATGACCATGTCGGCATCACGCTGGCGAATGGCAAACAGCTGCGCTTTCATGATCCGCGCCGTTTCGGGTTGGTGCTCTTGTTGCGCGGGGATCCGATGGCGCATGCCTTGTTGAAGCATCTCGGCCCTGAGCCCTTGGAAGCCGGCTTCACTGCGAAGCACCTGCAGGACGCCTGCGCGAAGCGCTCGGCAGCGATCAAGCTCGTGATCATGGATGCAAAAGTGGTGGTCGGCGTCGGCAACATCTATGCTTCGGAGGCTTTATTCCGCGCTGGCATTTTGCCGCGCACCAAAGCAAACCGCGTTTCAAAGCCGCGCCTTGCCAAACTTGCGCAGGCGATTCGCGATGTGCTGGGCGATGCGATCGCCGAAGGTGGCACCACTTTGCGCGACTTCCTGAATTCCGATGGCGAGCCCGGATACTTCCGCCAAAAACTTTTTGTATACGACCGCAAAGACGAGCCATGCCGTGTTTGTGGCACGCCGATCCGGCATGCGGTGATGGGCCAGCGCTCGACTTATTGGTGCCCGAAGTGCCAAATATGAGTGGGCCCGCAAGCCCAAAAACACGCTGTTTACTTTTCGGGTTTCCTGCCAATGTTTTTGGGTTCCATGAAAATATCTCGATTTGCATCCATTGTTGTTTTGACGCTTTGCCTGTTTGAAGTGGTGTGGGCTCAAGACCGCAATGATGCCTCATCGGCCCCCGAGGGCATGGTCAGGATCGAAGGCGGCGAATTTCTCATGGGCAGTGAGCTGCCGTGCAGCCGCATGAACGAAAGGCCTGTCGTGAAGGTGCGGGTCGACGGGTTTTGGATGGATCAACATGCGGTGACCAATGCGCAGTTTCGCAAGTTTGTTGAGGCTACTGGTTACAAGACCACTGCCGAGAGGTCGGTCGATTGGGAGGATCTGAAAAAACAGGTCGCGCCGGGCACGCCGAAGCCGCCCGATGAAATGCTCCAAGCCGGTGCGCTTGTTTTCACGCCGACCGATGGGCCGGTCGACTTGCGTGAAATAAGCGCGTGGTGGCGTTGGACACCGGGTGCCAACTGGCAACACCCCGAGGGCCCGCAGAGCAATCTTGATGGACGCGAGCAACACCCGGTGGTGCAGGTCTCGTGGGACGATGCGAATGCTTACGCGAAATGGTCCGGCAAGCGTTTGCCCACCGAAGCCGAATGGGAATTCGCCGCGCGCGGTGGGCTTGAAGGCAAGCGCTACGCGTGGGGTGATGAATTCAAGCACGATGGCAAGTTCATGACCAACACATGGACCGGAGATTTTCCTTACAAAAACACCAAGGAGGATGGCTTTGTTGGTACTGCGCCGGTGATGAGTTTTCCAGCCAATGGTTACGGGTTGTACGACATGGGTGGCAATGTTTGGAACTGGGTGAGCGACTGGTACCGACCCGATAGTCATGCGCGCAGCAAGCTCGAAGGCTCTTGCCACAACCCGCAAGGTCCGAAGTCCAGCTACAACCCAAGTCAACCGTATCAGACGCAGGAACGCGTGATCAAAGGCGGCTCATTTCTTTGCCACCCGGACTATTGCGAAAGTTATCGTCCCAGCTCTCGTCGCGGCACTTCGCCCGATACGGGCAGCAGTCACGTCGGTTTTCGCTGCGCGAGGGAGCTGAAGTAGTGGAAATTTGCCTAGGCAATCAGACCGGCATCTGTCCGTCAGCTTGCCCCTGCGGGCAAGCCTTTAGGTCTACCTCTCGCTCCATCGCTCAGCCTTTGCAGACTGTTAGTGCTGCGGGTGGATGCGCGTGATCTTCGAGCCTTGGAGGCCGAGGCCGCCCATTAGGCCGCGTTGGTTGAAGAAGAACGCGTAGGTGCCTTTGTTGGCGGTGGCGGTGCTGAGTGAGGTGGCGATGCCTTGATCGACGACCACGAGGCTTGGGCTGCTGCCGACTTCCCATCCGCCGGAGCGTTGGAGGTTGCGGAACGCGCTGTCGTCCATAAGGAAAAGCGCGTAGCCGAATTGTTGCACGCCGGCTTGAAGTCCGTAGGATGCGGCGGCGGTTTGGTAGAAGCCGCTGATTTCGCCGGTGTCGCGGATCATGGCGCCGTTGCCGCCTTGGGCGCCGACCATGAAGCCGGCCTTCACGACGGATGGAAAGACGAGCACCGCTTTGGCCTTTTGGCCGAGAGCTCTTGCGGTGGGGTTGCTGGCGTAGAGCGAGCGCAGTGCGGCGCGCGAATCGCGGGCGATTTGCGAAGCGTCGGCCGTTGAGGCGTTCGTTTGGGTGATTGGGTCGTTCGCGCAGCTCGGTGTGAGGGCGAGCGTGGCGGTGGATGCGAGGGCGAGTGCGAGGAGTTTTGCGTTCATGTATTTTTAATGGGTGTAGTTTGGGGGGGATTTTTTCTTGGGATCAGAAATGGTATTCAAAGCCGATCACCGGACCGTGTGCGACCACATCGTAGGTGAAGCCGCCGTCGGTGTAGTCGGTGCCGATGCCGCGGTAGCCGAGGAGGATCGCGCCGTTATCCATGACGCGGTAGCCGAAGCCGGCCATGGCTTGCCAGGTGAGCTCCGACGAGACATCGAAGCCGCCGATATCGCCGAGGGCGCGGAAGAAGAAATTCTCGCTGAGGGCGGATTGGAAGCGAGCGCCGATGATCGGGTCGACCCAAGTCTTGTCGGCTGAGCGGCTGTCGGTGGGACTTGAGAGTTGTGCCTCGATCCAGTTCACGCGTGCGCCGGCGAAGAGGTCGAGACCGAGCGTGTCGGTCTTCACCGTTTCATAAATCGCGAGGAAGTTGCCGAGGAATTGTTTTTGCTCGAACTCGAGTGTGGTGGCTGGATCCGTTACCGGGATGCTATCGCTGACTTCCGCGTAGTTCACATCGGCAAGGAAGCTCCAGCGGTCGCGCCCGACTTCGAGCGCGCCCATGAAGGCGATGTCGAGGTCCTTGAGGATATCATCAAACGAGAGATCGAGCGGTGCGGTGCGGCCGCGGATGCCGACATCGCCGTCGAAGGATTGGGCCCAGCCGTAGAGAGCGCAGCGGACTTCCCACGACGAAACTTCGGCGGGCGTGGTTTGTGGTGATTCGATAGGTGCTGTGGCGCTTCCGGCGAAGGCGGAAACGGTGGAGAGTAAAGCGATGATGCTGGCTTTGGATTTCATGATTCGTGATGGGGTTGATTTCGTTTTGTTCGATTAGCTTTTCGGAAAAAGGAAAGTGAGGCCGAAGCGGAGACCCCAGTCGGGTCCGCCATCGGGAGTTTCGACATAGTAGCGTGCGCCGGCGAAGATTTGCACTGGTTGATCGCCGACCTTGAGGAGTTGGCTGACGACGAAGTTGAGTGGCGTGTTCCACTCGTTGCCGCGCCAGTCGTAGGTGCTCTCGGAGTTGAGCGTGAAGGTTGTCTTGGTGGCGGTGATGTAAGAGACGAAGGGTTGGATGAAGGTCGCATTCACGCCCGGGCGATCGTTGTCGCCGGTGAAGTCCCAGAGGTGGTTGCTCAGTGCGCCGTAAGTCCATGGGCCTTGCTGTTTGAGAACGACCGCGGTGGGTCCGATGCCCCATTGATCGCCGCCGAGGACATCGTCGGTCGCGGTGGGGATGAGAAAGGCTGGGCCGATGCCCCAGATCGGGTCGCTGGATTTTGGTGAGAAGAAGAAACTTTGAACCGTGTCGCCAAGGCCGAACTCATCGGTGGCGCCCGCGAGGTCGATGCCTTCTTGATCGATGATCGGAAGGATCGTGCGTGAGATCACATTCCATTCGTCGTTGATGCCGATCGGGATGACCGGTTGGACATTGGTGCGCGAGATCGTGCCATCGCCGGGGCCGACATTGAAATCCACATTGCTTTGGATCGGCACGCTAATGAGATCGGCGACCGGGTTGGCGAGTTTTTTGGCGAGATCCGTTTCTTGGGCGAGGAGGGTGCTTGCGGTGAGTGTGAGGACTAACAGGGTACTTGGTGTTTTCATGGGTGATTATGGGTAAATGTTTTTCCAATCGTTTTTCATGCTGATGATTGACCAACCGCGTTGCGGTGCTTCGTCGAGGCCTTTTTCAAGTTTACCGATGTGCGAGCCTCTGTCGTAGGCGTATTCGCGTTGTGCATCGTCGTGGTGAACAATGAGTGCGAGGCGCGGGCCTTTGCCGGCGGTGGTCCATTCGAGCATCTGGAAGTCGCCGTCGGAGTTGCCGAAGGCCATGATTGGGCGGCGGCCGATGTGTTGTTGGATGGCGACGGGTTTACCTTCCTTGTCATCGATGAAATTGAGTTCCGGCAGTCGCGCGAGAACCGGCGTGCCGTCGCGGAGTTCGAATTTCGTTTTGATGCTCGAGCCGATGACTTGTTCGGGCGGGATGCCGTAAACTTTCTCCGTCCACGGGCGCATGAACTCGATGCCGCCACCGGAGACGATGAAGGTTTTGAAATTGTTAGCACGCAGGTAGGTGAGCAGTTCCAGCATGGGTTGATAGACCATTTGCGTGAAGGGCTTGCCGGTTTTCGGGTGCTTGGAGTTGGCGGCCCAATCGCTGACGATTTTTTCGAACTCCTCGGTGGTGGTTCCCGCGTGGGTGGCCATGGCCATTTCGAGCAGGGCGCGTTCGCCGCCGGCGAGGGCGGTTTTCAAATCGCCTTTCAGCACCGATGCGAAGGGTTCCTTGTCCTTCCACTCCGGGTGTTGGGGGGCGAGTTGCTTGATGCGGTCGAAGATGAAGAACGCTTGGAAATACATCGGCTGTTCGCCCCACAGCGTGCCGTCGTTGTCGAAGGTCGCGATGCGTTCGGCGGGCGGCACGAAATCCGCAGTGTTCTCGCGGGTGACTTTTTCGACAAAGGTGGTGATGGCCTTTTTTGAAGGTCCATCATTCCACGACGGAAGCGGCTCGGCGGCGAATGTGGGGCAGGTCGCGAGAAATATCGCGGCGACGAATGTGGTGAGCGGTTTCATTGTCAATTTCATTTCATTAGTTTGATATCGGGAAGCGCCCATGAGCGATCGAAGTAGGGCTGTGTGGGTCCGTAGAGGCGGAAGTAGGTGAACCAGCCTTTGCCGGGGAGTGTTTTGATCCAGTTGCTTTCGGGTTTGCCGGCGGGTGCGCTGGGTCCGAAGTAGAGGTCGACCGAGCCGTCGGCGTTCTTCACAATGTTATCCCGCGATGAACGGTCGGGCTGCACGCCGGTGTCCACGAAGCAGCGAGTCTCGTTGTCATAGACGGTGAAGGACCAGAATTGCGCGACCGGTGCGTCTTTTGGCACGGTGAGCTTGTAGGTCTTGCTGCCGTCGAGCCACTTGCCTTCGTTGTCCTTCGATGACTCGAGGTAGACCTGCCCGAAGCCCACGGTGCGGCCCATCATGCCGACGGAGACGCCGACCGCTTCGTAGAACCACGAGCTGCGTTCATCGAGTTCGGTGTAGTGGGGAGCCTCCTGGTTGGTTTCCTTGAGGCAGAGCGAGATCTCCCAGTTCTTTCCGGGCCATACCTTCACGCCTTCGAAGCGTTTTTCATAACCAATCGTGCGGGCCATCACTTCGCCCACTTGGCTGGCTTCGGTGAGGATTTCTTTTTGGCGATCGGTCGGGTTGAAAGGTTTGCCCTTTTCGATGCCGAGGGGTTGGAGCATGCCGAGAATCATGCGATCCCGTTCGTGCGGGGGCTCCTCATTGATGAACTTGGCCACGCCCTGCCAATAGGCCATTCCGCGCGGTTGGGTGCCGCTCCACTTGCGTCCGTTGGGCCGGATGTGCGGAGCCGTAGGAGGGTTATCCTTTTGGCTGTAAGGGTAGAGCCGAATCGCAGCCATCAGCGCTAGCGCCTTGGTCTTGTCGGGATCCAACACGCGCTGGCCGACAAACACATTGACGGTGGGCGAGCGGAAGACGTGGTAGCCCTCGGGCTTCATCTCGGGATCATCCGGCCCAAGGATGAGATACTTGCCGCCCATGCCCTTGTCCGGTCCAGTCTGACCGGTATCCGATACGGGACGCTGCCAGAAGTCCGTGAAGCCACCGGCAGTTGCGCCTGCGGGAATTTCCAGCACAAGCGGCCCGGTTTCCTTCATATTGGGAAAGGCCATGAGATAGGGCGTCGTGGCATTGGCGGTGAGAAGGCCGAGCTTGTCGGTGAATGTCAGATAGTCGACGAAGTCCAGATTGCCTGCGCCGAACTTGTCGCGCTGCTCAGCTTGCCACTGCACCATGCCCATCATTGGCAGTGCCCAAAGATAAGCCTGACAGCCGCGCTGGAAATCGATGTCGTCATAGAGTTTCTTGACTGTAGCTTCGGTAGGGTAGCCGTTTTCGAGCTCGAGTTTTCCAAGGCGGGAATCGATGTCGCCGGTGGTGGGCAATTGCTGCGCGAACGAGCTGGTGAGCGTGAGTGCTCCAAGTCCTCCAAAAAGCGCAGTGAGCGGGCGCTTTGATTTGTGACTGATATTCATGGCGTGATGATTGATTGGCTGTGCGGGTGTCAACAAAGAGCCACACCCCTAACAGGATGTGGCCCAATAAGTCGAGGCTTCAATTGAAGCGAGCTGCCATCACTGCTTCGATCCGGAGGTGACCGCTTCCATCACGCGGTCGAGGTTGAAGCTGCCGGGCTTTTGGCGTGGCGGAAATTCGCGGAAGCTTTGGAGCCATTTTCCGACATAGGCACCGGCGGGTGCGATGATGAACATGCGGTCGAGGTACCAGCGTTGGTAGCCGATGGCATTTTCGTGTTCTGCACGTTCGAAGGGATCCATGCGCAGGTTGCAGATTTTTGGAGCGCGCAGTTCGGTGAAGGGATTTTGCCAGACCTTGAGTCCTTCTTCCTCCTGTTCGAGGAAGGTGATCTTCCAGTTGTTGTAGCGGAGGGCGGCGACGCTGCCGTCATCGGTCCAGTAGATGAACTCCTTGCGTGGCCATTCGGCTGAGCCTTTGAGTGCCGGGCCGAGGTCGTAGCCATCGAGGTGCACCTTGTAGGTCATGTTGCCGACCTTGCGGCCTTTGCGGAGTTCGTCTTTGGCAGTGGTGTCACCAGCGGCGGCGACGAGTGTGGTGAGCATGTCCTCGTGGGCGCCGATGTCGTTGACGATGGTGCCGGGCTTGATCGTGCCGGGCCAGCGGATGAGGGTTGGCACGCGGTAGCCGCCTTCCCATTGCGTATTTTTCTCACCGCGGAACATGGTGGTGCCACCATCGGGCCAAGTGAAGGTTTCGGCGCCGTTGTCGGACGAGTACATCACGATCGTGTTGTCCTCGATGCCGAGCTCCTTGAGTTTGTCGAGCACTTGGCCGACATGGCCGTCGTGTTCGACCATGCCATCGGCATATACTCCGAGGCCCGTCTTGCCTTCAGACTCCGCCTTGAGGTGGGTGAAGATGTGCATGCGGGTCGAGTTCCACCAAAGGAAGAATGGCTTCTCTTCCTTGACGGCGCGGACCATGAAGTCGAGGGCCTTGGTGTTGACTTCCTCGTCGATGGTTTCCATGCGCTTTTTGGTGAGCGGGCCGGTGTCTTCGATTTTGCCATCGGCGAAGCTGTGGATCACGCCGCGCGGACCGAATTTCTTCTTGAACTCGGGATCTTTCGGATAGTCCGGGTTTTCCGGTTCCTCTTCGGCGTTGAGGTGGTAGAGGTTGCCAAAAAATTCATCGAAGCCGTGTTCGGTCGGCAGCATGTCGTCGCGGTCGCCGAGGTGGTTTTTGCCGAATTGCCCGGTGACATAACCTTGGGCCTTGAGCAGGGTGGCGATGGTCGGGTCTTCCTTCTTCATGCCTTCGGGGGTGCCGGGAAGGCCAACCTTGGTGAGGCCGGTGCGGATGGGTGATTGGCCGGTGATGAAGGCGGCGCGGCCGGCGGTGCAGCTTTGCTGGCCGTACCAGTCGGTGAACATCGCGCCTTCGTTGGCGATGCGATCGATGTTCGGGGTCTTGTAGCCCATCATGCCGTTGTTGTAGGCGCTGATGTTGAACTGGCCGATGTCATCACCCCAGATGACCAGGATGTTGGGTTTCTTTGGTGCGGCGTGCGCGGTGGCAAGCAGGCAAAGTCCGAGCGCGAGGGCTGGGTATGGTCGTTTAGATTTCATGATATCCTGGGTGAGTTCGGTGTTTGCAAGAGATGCAACGGCCACAACCTATAAACTAACAGAGTCTGGGCAAGCTCTAAAGGCTGCACCATGGTTTGGTATTGGTCCCTTACGCTTTCGCGTATCCGATCGAGTGCATGGCGAAATTGGGGCTTCCTGCGGATCCTCCAGCCTTGCGGAGATTGGCAAAACTGTCCATTTTTTGAAATGAGAGCCTATTGACTCACTCAAATAACGATGAGATGGGCGGTCGTGGCTTTCGGCACGGCACGGAGGGGGATGTGCTGGTCGAAGGTAACCAGGCAGCCGTCGTTTTCGACCGCAAGGGCGAGCAGGTAGAGGTCGGTGAGATGTTTGGAACTAAGGATAGCAACATGATTGAAATGGCGCGTGTCGCGGATGCTCAGTACGTTTGTCCAAAAGGCATGATCGGAATGTTCGACAAACGCGATGAGTCGCGCGGCCATTTCTGCCACGTTGAAACGCATGGCTTGGCTGTAGGCCGCTGAGGCCATGATGCGAACGACACCATTTTCCGTAAGCGGGCACGATGCCCATGAATGGCCGCGCCCGCCCCACCATGCGTGCGCACGGTGATGAAAGGCATGATCCGGATCCAGCAGGGCGATGAGGACGTTGATGTCGAGCAAGCAACGCATGGGACTCAGATTCCCTCCTCTTCCATGATCCGCTGGATTTGTTCAGTCGTGACCAATTCTCCGCGCGAGGGAAGGATCGGAATGCCGTTTTTGAAGACGAATGGCTGGCCGGGTTCCATTCCGGACGCATCAACGCCATCCGATTGAATGCCTCGGCGGAAAAAATCCGAGAGGATTTTCCCGGCGGTTTTTCGTTCTTTGGCGGCGATTTCCTTGGCGGCGAAAAGCACATCGTCGTCAATATCCAGCGTCGTTCTCATGCATCTGATGATAACGCATCTGATGAGAAAGACAAGATGGAATTGAGCTGAGCAGTTCGCGTGCCCCTATTTACCACGGGCAATGAGACAGACCCTTAGAGCATTTTGCTCAAATCTGTAGCCGGTGGTTGGGGTTAGGTGTGGGGAATTTGCGGCTTCGCCGAGACTTCGAAAAGAGCGGAATCTTTTGTCCATGGCTGCGTTGTCGCTCAGTCGTGGATGTCTATCCACTCCATCGCAACGCCTTGCCCTGGCCAAAATCTTCTCGCTCCACCGGCTACACCTTTTCGCAAACTGCTCTAAAATCGGGCCAGTGGTTTAGCTATGATTGTGGTGTGTGAGTGCGGACTTTGAACCGTACCGAACCACACAACATGCTGGCATGCGCTGGAGCGTCAAACATCCTCTGTGCCGCGCTCGATCCGTCGATCAGCGCAGCAGCGCGAGGATCGGTTGTGGCCAGAAGCCGAAGACCAGCGTGGCGACGGTGAGTGTGGCGACGCAGATTTTGCTGATGGCGGGAAGCGTGACCGGAGTGGTGTTGGTGGCCTCGGTCCACCACATCGCTTTGATGGTGTTGAAGTAGTAATAGAATCCGGCGGCCGCGCCGATGGCGGCAGCGGCCACGCCCCACCAGAGGCCGGCGTTGATAGCGAGGGAGAACACCATGAACTTGCCGATGAAGCCGGCGGTGAGCGGGATGCCGGCGAGTGCGGCGAGCAGGATGGTGAGTGCGGTTGCGAGCAGCGGGTTGGATTTTCCGAGGCCGGCAAAATCGTGAATGCGTTCGCCGTCGCGTTGGATGCGGACTTGCGCGAGGATGAAGAAGACGCCGAGCGTCATGATCAGGTAAGTCGCGAGGTAGAATGAGACCACGGTGATCGCGCCGGGCGCGTCGGAGGTTTCGGCTGTGCCGGTGGCGAGGGCGAGCAGCAGGAATCCGGCATGCGCGATCGATGAGTAGCCGAGCAGGCGTTTGAAATTCGTTTGGGGGATGGCGGCGAGGTTGCCGAAGAGCAAGGTCGCGATCGCGAGGATGAAAATCAGCTTGAGGATGGGGCCGCTGGTGGCGGGGTGTGCGAGGAGTGGTTCGAGGAAACGGATCGTGAGGATGAAGCCTGCGGCTTTTGATCCCACCGAGAGGAAGGCGGTGGTGGGGGTGGGTGCGCCTTGATAGACATCCGGGATCCAGACCTGCATGGGGACCGCGCCAATTTTGAAGCAGAGGCCGAGCATGACGAGCGCGACGCCGAAGAGAAGGGGTGTGGTGGATTGGAGATTGGCGATTGAGGATGGAAGGGCGGCGAGGCTCATCGTGCCGGTGGCGCCGTAGACCCATGCGATGCCGTAGACGAGGAAGCCGGTGCTGAGTGCGCCGAGGATCAGGTACTTCACGCCGGCTTCGAGCGAGCCGATGTTGCGGCGCATGTAGGCCACGAGGATGTAGAAAGTGACCGTGACGAGCTCGAGTGAAACGAAGGCGCCTGCGAGGTCTTTGGCCGAGGCCAGCATCATCATGCCGACGCAGGCGAAGACCGAGAGCGAGTAGTATTCGCCGGTGCCGTTTTCCGAATCCGGATGATCCGTGAAGCGGGCAAGGATGCTGCGGTAGTCGATACTCAAAAGCACGACCAGCAGCGTGCAGACGAGGGCGAAGCGTTTGTAAAAGATCGCGAGCGAGTCGAACTGATAGAAATTCCACAGCGGCCATTTCGCCCATGCGGCATCGGGCTTTGCCTCGGGTCCAATGGCGAGAGTCGTGAGGCCGAGGATCGCGGCGAGGCCGAGAGCGGCGAGGATGCCGACCCATGCCTTGGACTTTGAAGGCACGAAGGCCTCGGCCATGAGTAGGATGAGGCCGAGCGTGATGGTGAGGGCTTCCAAGTAGTAGGCGGGCATGATCGTAAAATTTAAATTATAAGCACTAAATACTAAACGGAAGAGGTGTTAGAAATGAGCGTCATATTCGTTTCGAATTTAGCGCTTAGGATTTCGTACTTTATTTCAGCAGATTGAGCAGGAGATTCGGATAAAGGCCAACAGCGAGCAATGCGAGGATCAGTAGCAGTGCGGGGATGCGTTCGGCAAAGGTGATGTCAGCGGCGTTGGCGGTGGCCTTGACGGTGGGACCGTGGAAGACGCTGCGGTAAGCGCGGAGCATGTAAACGGCGGAGATCACCACGCCCCAGATCGCGAGGATGCAGGTGATTTCCACCGGGCTGAGGCCGTTGGTGCCGTTGTAGTTTTGGAAGGAGGAGAGGAAGACGAGCACTTCGCCGGCGAAGTTGGCGAGGCCTGGCAGGCCGATCGATGCCATCGCGCCGATGCCGAAAAGGAAGGCCAATGCGGGGGCTGGTTTGGCGAGTCCGCCGAGGTCGGTGAAGTCGAGTGAGCCGGTGTTGCGCTCGATGCGGTCGGCGAGGCAAAAGAGCAGGGCGATCGAAATGCCGTGAGCAAACATCAGCAGGACCGCAGCGGGTTTGGCCAGCGGGTTGGAGGGCATGGCGATGAGCGCGGCGATCGCGAGGAAGATGTAGCCCATGTGCATCACCGATGAGTTGCCGAGCATGCCATCGAGGCGTTTTTGCGAAATGGTGACGAGGCCGACCCAGAGGATGTTGCCGAGAAGCAGGACGAGCAGTGGCGTGAGCCATGCCTGGAGGCCATCGGGCAAGAGCGGGATGGCGATACGCAGCAGACCATAGAGGCCGAATTTTTTCAACACGCCGGCGTGCAGCATCGCGACTGGTGCGGGCGCGCTGGCGTAGGCTGGTGCGGCCCACGAGTGAAAGGGAAAGAGCGAAACGAGAGTTCCGAAGCCGATGAGCAGGAGTGCGGCGATGCCTTTTTGCGCGGCGGGATCGATCGTGCCGGCAGTGGCGATCATCTTCGTCATGTCGAGCGTGCCGGTGAGGTTCGAGAGCCAGAGCAGACCCGCGAGGAGAACGATCGATCCGACGCCGAGGTAGATGGTGATTTTCCATGCGGCTTCACGGCGATCGCCGCGACCGAAGAGCCCGATCATGATGAAGGTCGGGATTAGCGCGAGTTCGTGGAAGGCGTAGAAAAAGAACAGATCGGTTGAAGCAAAGGCACCGAGCGCACCGGCGGAAATTAGCAATGACGATCCGTAGTGGAGTCGCTCGCTATCGGCTGGGGCCTTGGTGGTGAGGACGGCGGCGAGTGTGACAATCACCGAGAGCAGGATCATCACGGCGCTCATGCCATCGGGCATGCCGAAGGCGAGGTTGAGCGCGGGTTTTTCGAGAACTGGCAGTGAGAAATTCCAGCAAGTGCAGCGCCATGTCGCGGCGGCGTAGATGCCGAGTGCGAGGTTGGCCAAGGATGCGGCGATGGCGGTGAAGCGCGCCGGTGCGCGAAGGAGGATCGCGATGAAGGCGACGATCGGCAGGAAGACGAGGATGGGAAGCATGGAGGTGAGTGAACGGGTTGCCTTGGATCAGAAGAAGACCGTGAAGTAGACCACGAGGGCGGCGCCGATGCCGATGGCGAAGGCGTAGCCTTGGAGTTGGCCGGATTGTACTTTGCGGAAAAGGTTGCCGACGCTCACCGCGCTGCGACTGATGCCACCGACGAGCAGGCCGTTGATGATGAGTTCGTCGAAGAAGTGCACGATCGCGGCGAGGCCGTCTTGGAAATAGCGGACGATGAAGTTGTCGTAGAGGCCATCGATGTAGAAACGGTTTTTCAAAACAGGGACCGAGAGCGGGTCCTTGTCCTTGCCGGTGTAGAGCAGCAGCGCGAGACCGGCGCCGATGACCAGCGCGATGAGCGAGACCCAGAAGAGGAAGTTCACATGAAACTCGCCTGCGTGTTCGGGGACGGCAGGCGCGAGTTTGTGGGCGAAGCCGTAGCCGGCGCCAACCGCGAGGACGGAAAGCAGGATGAGCGGCAGCAACATCAGCGGGCCGACTTCGTGGGCGTGATCGGAGTTTTCCGAGCGCGGCTTGCCGAGGAATGCGACGATGAAGAGGCGCGTCATGTAAAATGGCGTGAGCACCGCGACGATGGCGGAGATCCAGAAAAGCGCCGCTTGTTTTTCGTGCGCCGCATGAAGGATCAATTCCTTCGAGAAGAATCCCGAGGTGAAGGGCACGGCGATGAGCGCGGCAAATCCAAGGAAGAAGGTGATACCGGTGAGCGGCATTTTTTTCAGCAGTCCGCCCATTTTCCAGATGTTTTGTTCGTGGTGGCAGGCGTGGATGACCGCGCCCGAACCGAGGAAGAGCAGGGCCTTGAACCATGCGTGGGTGAAGAGGTGGAACATGCCCGCTTCGCCGGAAACGAGGCCGACCGCCATGACCATGTAGCCGAGCTGCGAGAGCGTCGAGTAGGCCAGCACGCGTTTGATGTCATCCTGCTGCACGGCCATCAGTGCGGCGACCAGTGCGGTGATGCCACCGGTCCATGCGATGACGGCGCTGGCTTGCAGTCCTTCGAAGACTTCGAAGCCGAGCGAAAGTTGCAGGCGGAAGAGCATGTAGACGCCGGCGGCGACCATCGTCGCGGCGTGGATGAGTGCCGACACCGGAGTGGGGCCTTCCATCGCATCGGGCAGCCAGACATGGAGTGGCAGCTGGGCCGACTTGCCGACCGCGCCGCAGAAGATGCATAGGACCGCAGCGGAGAGTACGCCGGCGGAAATTTCGGCAGGGACTTTCATTTCATCGAATGCCAGCGTGCCGGTGATGCCCCAGAGCATCAGGATGCCGATCATGAATCCGAAGTCGCCCACGCGGTTGCAGAGGAAGGCCTTCTTCGCGGCATCGGCGGCGGAGTCCTTGTGGTACCAGTGACCGATCAGCAGGTAGGAGCTGAGGCCGACCAGTTCCCAGAAGATGAAGGTCATGATGAAATTCGACGACAGCACGATGCCGGTCATCGAAAACATGAAGAGCGAGAGTCCGGTGAAGTAGCGGTTTTTCGCCGCGTCGTCCTTCATGTAGGAGAGCGAGAAAATGTGAACGAGCGCACCGACGCCGGTGACGACCGTCATCATGCCGGTCGAGAGTTGGTCGAGCTTGATGCCGATCTGCAGGTGGAAGTCACCGATGGTGGCCCAGTCGAAGTTGAAGGTGCCGGACTGGCCGAGCAGGCGCAGTGAGATGACGAGTGTGGCGATCGCCGAAGCGGTCGAGAGCCAAGGGGCAAGCGGCCCGCGGCGCAACGCGAGCTGGTTGATCACCGCAACCGCGAGCGGGAGGAAAAGAAGTAGCCAGGGCAGGGAGTTCATGGGTGAGGCGATGTCTTGCTGAGATGGGTTGAGAGGACCACTGATTTCACAGATTTACTGATTTTTGATATAGATGTTGGCCACTCTTTTGAAGGTGAGGGATGCGGTGCGAAAATTGAGAATCAAGCCCACTTGGAGGCCTGAAATGCTGAGGTAGCTCAAGGTCTGCGCGATGTGGGCATCAGAAATGCCGGAGGCCACTTTGGTCTCGATGATCACTTTTCCTTCGACGATCAAATCAGTGATCAAGTTGCCAACGGGCTTGTTGCGATAAAAGACGGGGAATTGTTGCTGTTGAGAGAAATCCAAGGACTGCGCGACAAATTCAAGGCAGAGCGCGTTTTCGTAAATTTTTTCATCGAGGCCGGGGCCCAATGAGCGATGCACAGCCATCGCCGCACCGATGATCTTTTCGGTCAGATCGGCGTGAGGGTATTGTTGTGAATCGAATTGCATGGTTTCAAAAATCCCCAATCAGTGAAATCAGTGGTATAAATCCGTTGGCTTCACCCTTTGAGCGAGGTCAGTTCGTCTGTGTGGATGGTTTGGCGGGCGCGGTAGAGGGCGACGATGATGGCGAGGCCGACGGCGACTTCGGCGGCGGCGACAGTGATGACGAAGAAGACGAGCATTTGCGCGTTGTAGTCGGGCAGGCCGTTGAGGGTGTTGAAACGTGAGAACGCGACGAGGCTGAGGTTGGCCGCGCTGAGCATCAGCTCGAGGCACATGAAGACGATGATGATGTTGCGGCGCAGCACCACGCCCGCGAGGCCTATGGCAAAGAGCAGGCCGGAGACGAGAAGGTAGTCGTTGAGGGTGGGCATGGGGAAGGGAGATTGGAAATTTGAGATTGGAGATTAGGGATGTGAAATTTGGAGGTGATGGGAATGTTTCCGAATATCAAATGTCTAATTTCCAATGTCTTTTAGTCTGCTTGGCGTTTCGAGAGGGTGACCACGCCGATGGTGGCGACGAGAAGGAGGACGCCGAGCAGTTGGAGTGGAAGGTTGTATTGGGTGAAGAGCGTGTGACCGATGAGGTGGATGTCGGGCAGGCGACCATCGGTGAGGGCTTCGGCGATTTTGCTGTCCTTGGGAAATTGGGCGGCGGCGTTGGCGAGAGTTTGCTTGTCGAGATCGGGCGCGGCTTTGTCGGCCGATTGCGAGAGGATGCCGACGAGTTGGACGACAAAGGCAACCACCAGCGCGAGGCCTGCAGCGAGTGGGGCGAATCCGCGGGCGCGTTTTTCCTCATCCTTGAGGTCGAGCAGCATGATGATGAACAGGAAGAGCACCATCACCGCGCCGGTGTAGACGAGAATTTGGATGATCCCGACAAAGAAGGCGCTGAGGCCGATGAAAAGCCCTGCAAGGCCGACGAAGCAGGTGACCATCGAGAGCGCGCTTGAGACCGGGTTGCGAAACGCGATCACCGCTGCACCACCGATGAGCATGATGGTTGAGAAAAGCCAAAAAAGATAAGAGGGCATTGGAGATTGGGAGATTAGAGATTGGGGTTTGTGTCCGTCGGTTCGATAGCCAGTCCTTTGGCTTTGGCTGACTTTTTAAGCCATGACATGTAACCGTTGAGAATTCGCAGCGTCTTACTGAAGTGTTCGCGCCCGGCCAGATAGAGGCTTTCATCAATCAGCGAGTCGTCATGAGATGTGACCAATTGGTCCAGCACTTCATTGAGGGAACCTCTCGCTTGGGAGCAGAAACGATAGTTGTCGAGAAAGTGATAGCGTCCATGGCCTTCGGCTATGTTGTGGGTCACGGATCGGGATGAGCGTTTGATTTGATCGCACAAATTGAATTCTTTCAAATCCTTGAGAATCGGAGCGACTTGACGGAACACAAAAATGCGGAGTTCGCGGCCAGCCTTCCATGCCTCAAGTTCTTCAAAGGTCTTTGTTTGCTCTTGGTCCATTCCCAATTATCAAATTTCAAATTTCAAATGTCCTTTATTTCAACTCGTTCCATTTGTTGACGAGGCCGGTGCGGACGCCGCCGATTTCGTAGAGTTTCTTTTTGTCGTGAAGCATGTCGGCGCGTTTGAGGCCGGTGATGAGGTAATCCTTGCGCAGGTAGATTGCCTGCTCGGGGCAGACTTCTTCGCACATCCCGCAGTAGATGCAGCGGATCATGTCGATTTCGAATTCCTGCGGGCGCTTTTCAACTTTGGCCCATGGGTCGTCAGAGGGGATTTCACCGGGAGTGATGCGGATCGCTTTGGGTGGGCAGATGAATTCGCAGAGTTGGCAGGAAACGCAGCGTTCGCGGCCTTGCTCGTCGGTGACGAGTGCCGGTGCGCCGCGGTAGTAATCGGGCAGGTGCGAATCCCAGCGTTGCTCGGGGAACTGCATGGTCACGCCTAGGCCGGAGGATTCGAGGTCTTTCGCGCCGACCGATTTTCCGCGCAGCGAGCGGATCGCGTGGCCGAGGGTGAGGATGAAGCCTTTGATGAGGGCTCCGAAGTAGATCTTCTCACCGAGCTTGAGTTGGGGGCGTTGGAGTTTGACGACTGCCATGGGATTGCGGAGTGAGGATTGGAAAATGGGGCTTAGGCGCGCAGCGGTTTGGGTTTGTCTTCCGAGACTTTTGCGACCCAGACGATGGCACCGGTGACGACGGCCAGAAGGATCGCGCCGGTGGCGATGATCGGGGTCGAGAGCGAGGGCGCGGCGATGATCAGCGCGGCGAGGAACACATTGATGAGTGCCGCTTCGAAGAAGATCACCCAACCGAGTTTCATGAGTTGATCGTAGCGGAAGCGCGGCACGGTCCAGCGCACGAGGATGAAGAAGAGGATGAAGGCGAGCAGCTTGGTGAGGAAACAGCCCATGTGGATGAGTCCGCCAAAGTGGAAGGAGCCGATGTGGAGTTGGCTGATGTATTGATCGAGCCCGAAGCCGACCGACCAGCCACCGAGGAAGAGCGTGATGATGAGCGCCGAGCCGATGACCATGGCGGCATATTCACCCATGAAGAAGAGCGCGAACTTCATCGACGAGTATTCCGTGTGGTAGCCACCGACGAGTTCGGTTTCACACTCGGGAAGGTCGAAGGGCATGCGATTGGTTTCGGCAAAGATCGAGACCGTGAAGATCAGGAATGCGATGAAGGCAGGGATCCAAAACATCGCGGTTTGAAGGTCGGGCAGGCCGATTTTTCCATCTTTCCAGAATGGCAGAAGAAGCCAGCCGTTGTCGGCTTGGTGCTGGACGATTTTTGAGAGATTCAAATCACCGAAATAGAGCAGGACCGGGATGATCGAGAGGCCGAGCGAGATTTCGTAGGAGATCATTTGGGCGGTCGAGCGCACGCCGCCGATGAAGGGAAATTTCGAATTCGACGACCATCCGGCGAGGGTGATGCCGTAGACCGTGAGTGATGAAACTGCGAAGACGAATAGCGGGCCGGCATCGATGTCGGCGATCACGAGTTTTTCGGTGTGGCCGAGAATCGAAATCGGCGAACCGAAGGGCACCACGCAGACGGTGATGAGCGCGGGAATGACGGTGAGCGCCGGCGCGAGCCAATAGAATGCCTTGCGCACATGGGCGGGCGTGAAGTCCTCTTTGAGGAAAAGTTTCAATCCGTCGGCCATCGGTTGGACGAGGCCGAACATGTGGAAATCTTTTTTGAAGCCCAGCAAGGACAGCGGGATGCCGACGCGGTTTGGGCCGACGCGGTCCTGAATGATCGCGGAGAAGCGGCGTTCGAAGTACACCGAGAGCGGCACGAGAGGCAGCACCACGATGAAGGTGAGCGTGACGATCTTGGTGAGGATGATCGCGAGTTGTATGAGAATGTCCGGCATGGTGTGTGGTGCGAGATTAGCCGTTGATTTGCCCCGCCGCTTTACGGGCGCGTTCGTTTTCTAAGAGCGGAATTTTGTGGCCGGTCTGGGTGATTTGGGTCCCTTGATGGCCGATTTTTGAGAGGGTGAGATTTTGGAAAGCGGGGATGTTTTCAGCGATCGACTTGAACACATCCTCGATGTGGTGGATCTCGTGTTTGTCGCCGGTGATGGCGCAGATCAGGTCGCGAATTGCTTCCCAATCGTCGCGGCATTGGCCGGTTGGTTCGACCGCGCGATTGAGGCGCTGGAGGCGGCCGGAGAGGTTGACCATCGAACCGCGTTTTTCCGCGAAAGCGGCGGTGGGCAGCACGAAATGCGCGCGTGATGCGGTCGGGTTGGCGAGCGTGTGAAGCTGCACGAGAAGGCCGAGATTCGAGAGATCATCGCTGCTGAATCCTGCGTCGCTCACGAGGTCTTCGCCGAGCACGATGAGGGCCTTGATGTCGCCCGAGCGGACGGCGTTGCGGATCGAATCGAGCTTGGAGCTTGGGTCGTTGTTTTCCCAAACCAGCTTCGCGCCGGTGGTGTTCGGATTGCGATCGGCGGCGATGAGCAAGTGGTCGGCTTCGCCAGATCGTGGGACGATCGAGAGGTGTTGGGTGCCGATGTTTTCCGCAAGGGCGCGGGTGAGGAAGAGCTCCTCATTGGTCATGCGGCCGGAGGCGATGATGGCGATTTGATCGGGCGCGAAGCTCTTGATCGCCGAGGCGGCGCTTGCGAGTGCGGCGCTCCATGTCGTCGGCTCGTGAAGGCCGGCGGCATTTTTTGCGAGCGGCTGCGAGAGGCGGTTTTCGCCGTCGATGTAATGGAAATTGAGGCGGTGTGAATCCGGCATCCAGCAGGAATTCACCTCGTCATTTTGGCGCGGGGTGATGCGGTGGATTTTGTTGCCGCGGGTCCAGATGGTGATGTTGGTACCAGTGCCGCAGTTGACATCGATGCTCGGTGTTTCCTTGAGGAACCACACGCGCATTTGGAAGCGGAAATCATTCGAGGTCAGCGCGCCGACCGGGCAGATGTCGGCGGTGTTGAGCGAATAGTTGGAATCGAGCAGGCGGCCGGGGTGGACGGTGAGGGTCGTGTGGGTGCCGCGCTGGGTGAAGCCGAGGACCGGATCGCCGGCGACTTCATCCATGAAGCGGATGCAGCGGCTGCACATGATGCAGCGTTCGTCGTCGAGGCGGATGCGCGGGCCGATATCGACATTTTTCGGCTTTTTCACCTTCATATCGATGAAGCGCGAGACGCCGCGGCCGTGGCCGACCGAGTGTTCTTGGAGGCGGCATTCGCCGGCCTGGTCGCAGATCGGGCAATCGAGCGGGTGGTTGATGAGAAGAAACTCCATCACGCCCTCGCGGCATTTTTCCACCAGCTCGCCGGAGGTGCGAATGCCCATGTTTTCTGCGACCGTGTTGGCGCAGGCGATCACTGGGCGCGGCATCCAGCCGATCGGCTCGTAGCCGTGTTCATCGCGTTGGGGTTCTTGGCCGGGCGCGGGGCGCGGCGGCATGCCGGTCTGCACAAGGCACATGCGGCAGTTGCCGGGAGCGGTGAGCTTCGGGTGATAGCAGTAGTGGGGCACGATGCTGCCGACGCTGCGGCAAGCCTCAATGATCCGTGTGCCTTTGGGAAACTGGCGCCAAACGCCGTCGATCTGTACATTGACCATGCCTTTTTCGGCAGCAAGGTCCTTTGGCAATTTCAGTTCCGCAGTCGCAGAGGGTGTGTCGCTCATGGCATCGAAGTTAAACCGGGCGCGGTATGCCAAATCGCCCGGCCCGCACGCGCGGGACTATGTCGACCCGATCCCTGCCGGGCAAGCGTGCTTTCGGAAAAATTGCAGGGTTTTTGAGGGGGAATGCGGTGAGTTGCGGCGACTGGTGATCGCGGCAATGTTTCACAGATCGCGAAATTGGTCTTCGGTGAGTTCCGCCTGCTTGAGGATGGAACGAAAGGTTCCGGTGGGAACATCCCCGGTGTGCATCGGTAGATAGGTCTGCCGCCCGTCCTCGTGACGCAATACGAGGTGGGACCCGCTTTGCCTTCGTTCCTCGAAACCGGCCCGCTTGAGCTTGCGCAACACTTCTTTCGCCTTGTGTGGCATGTCAGGCGACCTCCACCGTTGCAAGGATCGCCTCAGCTTGGGTGGTGATAGGTTCGCCGTGGGCGCGTTTCTCCTCATTCCACAGATTCACCAGATCACGCGCGGCCTCCAAGGCCCCCTCTATTCCAAGACCATGCGTTGTCAGGCTCAAAGATGGCACATGAGCGTAGTAGTAGCCCGGCA